>CAYFOB010000046.1:3331-14271 GCA_964344525.1 uncultured Thiomargarita sp. | reverse complement strand
AAAGCTTAACTGAAGAAACTCCCAAAAAGCTTTCTCCTATTATCAAATCCTTTAAGCTTTCTAGCATGCAGTTGCTTAAAAAACGTCAAATATTTTCTCTGACTTAAAATGTGTTTTAAAAACGGAGTCCAAAATAAATTTTGGACTCCACAAGCGTTACCAGCGCTTTGCACAGATGAGAACAAGGATGCATAACATCAGTAATTCAATACTTATCAATGCAGGTGATTATTTTTTTTAATATGCATATACATCTAGAACCAATTGGTGGCATAGCGGGAGATATGTTTGTTAGTAGTCTTATAGATGTTTTTCCACATTTGGAAAATGCACTATATGATACGATTAATAAACTTGATATTCCCAGCGAAATCAAAATTGCGATCAAACCATACACCGATGGCCTATTGACAGGAAAGCGTTTTCAAGTTGATTTACCAAATACGTATAAAGATAAACACCATTCACATTTTTCAGATATTCAAAAAAGAATATTAAGGGCAAAATTATCCACCGAAACGACTGAGCGAAGTATTGAAATATTTCGTATATTAGCGTTGGCTGAAGCTGAAGTTCATGGGACTTCAGTCGAAAAAGTCGCTTTTCATGAAGTAGGGGCTTGGGATTCGATTGTTGATATTGTTTCAGCCGCATTTTTGATTAGCACGCTTTCTGTGAAAAGTTGGTCTATTGCTCAATTACCTTTAGGAGAAGGCTTAGTCAACTCTGCTCACGGCATGCTTCCTATACCTGCACCGGCTGTTGTCTCTATATTGTCTGGATATCCTGTCTATTCAGATAACATAAAGGGAGAACGTGTCACACCGACTGGCGCAGCAATCATTAAACATCTTTCGCCAGAATTGACTTATTCTAAAAAAAGCTTGCGTTTAAAAAATAGTGGGCATGGATTTGGCGCGAAGCGATTTCCAAATATCAGTAATATTCTAAGGACTTTGGTTTTTGAATACGAAACTCATGATGAGAGTTTACAAAATGAATCCATTGCTTTAATCCATTTTGAGGTAGATGATCAATCTCCAGAAGACTTGGCTGTTGGTTTAGAACATTTACGTGGGATAGAAGGTGTGATTGACGTTTCTCAAAACCTGCTGGCAATGAAAAAAAATCGCGTCGCCACTGGTATTCAAATATTAGCGGCACCAGAAAAGCTTAATAATATTATTAAACAATGCTTTATTCAAACAAGTACCATTGGACTGCGCTGGCAATTTGTTCATCGTACCACATTAAAACGCGCTATTCATAATGTGGTTGTTGATGATAAAAAATTGCGTGTGAAATCGGTTAATCGGATTAATGAAACAACGGCAAAAGCAGATATTGATGAGGTCAGCGCACTTTCATCATCTTTTGCAGAAAGAACACGGTTAAAAAATTCACTTGAATTAGAAATAATCTCTTATGAAGTGCCAACTCATTTTGGATCAATTTGAAGAAACTTATTCTCAGCATAGGCAATTGGCGATTGCTGTCAGCGGAGGAGTTGATAGTATGACGCTTGGCTATACTGCTCATAACGCTTTTAGTCAGACTAAAATATACCACGCGATTTCTCCAGCAGTTCCCGAGGAAGGGAGTCAACGAGTAAAGGCTTATGCTGATAAATATGGTTGGCATTTAGTCTTAGTCAATGCTGGGGAATTTCAAGACATGACTTATGTCAACAACCCGGTGAATCGCTGTTTTTATTGTAAAAACAATTTATACAAAGTGATCTCTGAACAAGAAAATGGCTTGATTTGTTCTGGTGCGAATGTTGATGATTTGTCTGACTATCGCCCTGGGCTTGACGCAGCCAAATTATTTCATGTTGAACATCCTTGGATAACGCTTGGTGTCACAAAAGAGCAAATTAGACAATTAGCCAATTATTTTGGTTTGTACGACATACAAGATTTACCAGCCTCTCCTTGTTTATCGAGTCGGGTAGAAACGGGTATTCGCATTTTACCAAAAACCTTGTCTTTAGTTTATCAATGCGAATCAGCTGTTAAAAAGATGATAAATGTTAAAACCATCCGTTGCCGTGTTCAAAAAGAGAAAATCACAATTGAAATAGATAATTCCACTCTTGCTCAATTAGAAGAGACAGATAAGAAAAAGATAAAATTGTTTGCTCACAAGCTGTTTGGTGACAATTGCCCCATTTTTATAAACTCTTATAAAAGAGGAAGTGCTTTTTTAAGATGAATCATTCAAAATTAGACTTTGATCGTTTTTCACGTATTGGATTAGAGGAAGCCATTTATTGCGAATTTAAAACGGCAGAACAAGTCAACGAAATACTTAAACAATTTCTCACAAAAAATCGGCATTGTCTCTTAACAAGGTTATCAGAAGAGAAACTCAAAAAAATAGAGGCTTTAATCAAAGAAAAAATAGATTATTGTTCAATTTCAAAAACCGCATTTTTCAATTTTTTTGATCAAACGCTTTCTCAGAACAAAACAGTTGCTGTAGTTTGTGCAGGAACTTCTGATCTTTCAGTCGCCTTTGAAGCCATCAGAACACTTAACTACTATGGAAAAAATTCATTAAACCTATTTGACATAGGCGTTTCAGGCTTGTGGCGTTTAACAGAAAAACTTGAACAAATACAAAAAACCTCTATTGTCATTGCCATTGCGGGCATGGAAGCCGCGTTGCCTACCGTATTAGGGGGACTGATTTATCAACCCATTATTGCAGTTCCAACATCGGTGGGATATGGCGTTTCTAAAGGAGGAAAAACCGCCTTAAACGCCCTCTTAGCAAGTTGCAGTTCAGGTATTACAGTCGTCAATATAGATAATGGTTATGGTGCGGCATGTGCTGCTTTACGTATATTAAAAATCTGTTAAGTACTGAAGCACAAATTTTCTGTTTTTTTTGGAATCCAAAAACATTGCCATTTATGAATTTGGCAATCGTTTATCATGCGGGACATGGTGCGCGAGTCTCTGGACAGAATTATCTGCTCCCAATTGATAATAATCGCATTCGAGAAGAAAACGATTTGAAATCTCATGCAAATTCAACAACTTTATAACAACAAATAAGCTGTTATTTCATTTGCAAGCAATATCAAGTGCAACCATTCACCATTCAGGCCGTGTTTTGGTACGTTTAGGACAGGGTTGCAAACTGGGGTGTTAAATTTGGATCAATTTATCTCAAAAACTCATGAAAACAACTCAATTAATTTTAAAATGTTATGCAAGGTGTGAAAAAGGGCAATGGATTGCTTTTTGTCTTGATTTTGATTTAGCCGCTCAAGCTGATACCTTTGAAGAAGCTAAGACAAAGCTTGAAAACATGATATCTGAATATGTTTTTGATGCTCTTGTTGGAGAAGATAGGGAATATGCTGAACAATTATTGTCTCGCAAAGCCCCATTGCTTGAATGGCTGAAGTATTATTTTTATGTTGTAATACAGGCAAAAGTGGGATTATATCGTCTCTTCAAGGAACCGTTACCTTTAACACCTTATAGTCAGGCTAGAATATGAGTTCTCACTATCCACCACTCACCTGTGAACAAGTCAAAAATATTCTGATAAATTTAGGCTTTGAGAGAAGAACGAGTCAAGGCGGTGGCACCTCACATGAACAATGGATAAAGGACAGTGATGGTAAACGTTACAAAGTGACTGTAGATTGTCCCAAAGCGCCGTTTAGTCAAATTTTGATCAGCTCAATGGCTAGACAAGCTGGCGTGACAAAAAAGAAATTTTACGAAGCCTTGAAAAAATAAGTTTGCAAAAAAAAGTTACAAATACCGTTTCCTGATTGCGTGGAGTACAACGGATTACGTCGTTGTACTCAGTTAATTTTGTACTTTAACCAATCGGGAAACGCTGTTATTTGTATTGGTTTATTGCAAAACCTATCCGACTTATGATGACTTGGGCAGGAGAGAAGGAATGTCAAAATCAGCCGCATTTGATAATGTCTGTGCATATTTCCCCATGGTTCAAAAAGCGTTGGCATGTTTGGGAGTGTTGCCGCATCGAACCTTCAAATTATAAAAATAATATTATATATTTTATTTATATATCTATAGATTAGATTTTATTTATGAAACTTCCTCCTTTTTTACTCGGCTCTACATTACTCTTTTGGGGTTGGCAAAGCCAATTGCTCCTTTTTGCAGTCCCAATGGCTGTGATTTTAGAATGCGCACATTGGATTGGATGGCGTTGGGATTTGTCTGATAAAGACTTTAATCGTGTAACCGATTTAACATCGTTGTCATTACTGATTGCCGCATTTTATATCATTGGTTTAGAATCCATCCGCGAATGGATGACTTTACTAAATTGGTTGCCCATGTTGTTTTTCTTGTTGCTCGTTGCCCAAACTTACAGCATTCAAGGTGCTATCAAACTGAGCAGCTTGTTTTTATCATTACGTCGTTACAAAACTGGAAAAGCACATTTTAAAGCCAACCAACGTGTTAATATTACTTATCCCTATCTGATGGTTTGTTTGTTATCGTGCAGCGTTAGTAATGATTCCTGGTTTTTTGTTGGAACATGTGTATTAGTTGCTTGGGGGCTCTGGGCGGCGCGTCCACAGCGCTATCCAATTGCACTTTTTGGGGTGTTATTGCTAATAGCTGGCACACTGGCTTATGTGGGGCAATTGGGAATCTATCGCTTGCATGCCCAAGTGGAACAAATCATTCTCAATTGGTTTCAAGACATGCTTTGGGCAAGTAGAGATCCTTATCGGCAAAGCACGGCTATTGGTGATATTGGACAACTCAAACTGTCAGATAGAATTCTCCTCAGGGTGGATGCCCCTTACCCAATACGCTTGCGTGAAGCCAGTTACAATGTCTATTTTAATCAGACTTGGACTGCCAAGAAAACCTCATTTAAAAATGTTGTGCCTGGGGGACGTGATGAGACAATTTGGACTTTTAGAAATGAAAAAAATGAAAAATTAAATCGCAACTCATCACTTAAAATCTCAGCCTATCTCCACAAAGGTAGAGGTATGCTGGCGTTGCCTCATGGCGCTTATCAAGTCTCTAATCTCGCTGTACTCAAATTACAACATAATGAGTTTGGTGCTGTTAAAGTCGAAAAAGGTCCTGGATTGATAAGATACGTTACCCATTTTGGTCAAAATACTCCATTAGATACGCCCCCCATTGATTCGGATTTATCTCTACCAAACAATGAAAAAGCGCATCTCACTGAATTATCAAATCATTTGAATTTGCCTAAACAAAGTCCCCAAGAAGTCTTGAACACATTAACAAAATTCTTTGAACAAAATTTTCAATACTCACTTAAGCTTACCACACACAAAAATATTACACCACTAGAAAACTTTTTACGCCACCGCCGCGCAGGACATTGTGAATACTTTGCCACCACCACCGTGCTATTATTACGTACTGCAGGTATTCCATCACGCTATGCAGCAGGATATGCTGTTGAAGAATTTAGCAACTTAGAAAATGTTTATGTGGTGCGTAGGCGGCATGCCCACGCTTGGACATTGGCTTATATTGATGGGCGTTGGCAGGAATTTGACACGACGCCAGCAACTTGGGTTAACATAGAAGAAGAAATGGCGGCATGGTGGGGACCAATTGACGATTTTTGGTCTTTTCTAACTTACCAATATTCAAAATGGCGTTATCGTTCTAGCGAAACTTCCAATGATTGGCTCATTTGGTTGATTTTACCTCTTACTTTAGTGTTAATATGGCGACTTTCTTTAAGAAAAAAGGTTGAGCGTTCACAAGCTGTTAAGCGGACAAACACACAAATAAATTCCGCATTTTATCAAATTATGCAACATTTGAACGCAATAGGTTATATTCGCCAACCAGATGAAACCCTAAAAGCTTGGTTGAAGCGCATTCAAATGTTAGACGCTGACATGCAAACCATGCTCAACTTGCACCAACGTTACCGATTTGATCCTGTTAGTCTCAATGCACAAGAACAAGCCATATTAACGGCACAGGTAAAAACCTGGTTAGGAGGCGATAAGCGACAAAATGACAGTATTTAAATTATGGGATTTTTATGATGACAACTGATAACAATAAATTCAATAAACCCGTTATTTTAGCCATTGATGATAGTCCAACGAATCTTGCATTATTGAACAATATTTTGCAAGAAAATGGTTTTCAGGTTCTCTTAGCAGAAAATGGTGAACAAGGCTTGGCTATAGCAAAAAAAGAATTGCCTGATCTGATTTTGCTTGATGTGATGATGCCTGGCTGGAATGGTTATAAAACCTGCGGCTACATTAAAAAAGAGCCCAGTTTAGCAGCTATCCCTATTTTATTTCTCTCTGCGCTCCAAAGTACCGCAGATAAAGTACGTGCTTTTGCAGCAGGTGGCATTGATTACGTACAAAAACCTTTTGAAGAAGCGGAATTGCTGGCGCGGGTGCATACCCATGTAGAACTTTATCACTTACGTGAAAAACAGGAACAGGAAATCGCTCGACATAAAAAAAAGATATTAGCATACACCAATGAACTAGAAAAAAAAGTTGAAGAACGTACTGCGGAACTGAATAAAGCGAAGGAAATGGCTGAAACGGCTAATTTGACCAAAAGTCAATTTCTTGCTAAAATGAGTCATGAACTGCGTACCCCAATGAACGCGATTAAAGGTTACAGCGAAATACTCATAGAAGATGCGGAAAGTTTGGGAATGCCGGATTTTTTGGTTGATCTGAAAAAAATTCACGCCGCAGGTGAACAATTGTTAGAACTTATCAATGGTGTGTTAGATATAGCTAAAATTGAATCTGGAAAAATGGAACTTTACTTGGAAACTTTTATAGTAGATACACTGCTGAATGAAGTCATCGCCACAATTAAGCCACTTGCTGATGATAAAAACAATAAATTTGAGGCACATATTCCTAATGACTTAGGAAAAATACATGCCGATATGATAAAAACTCGACAAATTTTGTTAAATTTGTTAAGTAATGCCGCTAAGTTCACAAAAGAAGGAGTTATTTGCCTTGATGTTAAGCGTGAAAAAGAAAAAATCCGTTTTTGCATCAGTGATGATGGTATTGGGATGACGCCTGAACAACAAAAAAAGCTCTTTCAACCCTTTACGCAAGTGGATACCTCAACCACGCGCCGCTTTGGAGGTACAGGCTTAGGTTTGGCTATTACGAAGCAATTCACCGAAATGATGGGTGGCACAATTAGGGTAAGTAGCGTATTTGGAGAAGGTAGCCAATTCACAATTTATTTGCCCGTCTTTGTTAAAACAGAAGCCACAAATAATACCGCGCAAAAAATAGATAACTTATTGGAAGGAAAGGATATTGTTTTGGTCATTGATGATGATGCCATCACGCGAGAATTACTCAAAAATTACCTGAGTAAACTAGGGCATGCAGTGGCAGTGGCAGTTGATGGAAAAGAAGGGTTAAAAATGGCTAAAAAACTGCGCCCCAATGTTATTCTTCTTGATGTCAAAATGCCTGGCATGGACGGTTGGCAAGTCCTTTCCAAACTCAAAAATGATCCGCTATTGTCAGATATTCCAGTCATAATGAGCTCAATTGAAGAAGAGCGAAATAAAGGATATGCACTGGGTGCTGCAGATTACCTCGTCAAACCTGTGGGTCGTGATCAATTAGCGGCGGTTTTAAAAAAATATCATATTGATAACAATTCTCAAGCTTTAATCATGGTTGTTGATGACGATGCTCTGTTTTGCAAATATTTAGGAGAAATGCTCAAAAATGAGGGCCTGCGGATATTTAAAGCTGAAAATGGTAAAGTCGCTTTAGAACATATTGAAAATAAAAAGCCATCCTTTATTTTATTAGATTTGCTGATGCCTGGAATGGATGGATTTGAATTTCTGACCCGTTTACGCAAAAATGAAAAATGGAGTTCCATTCCGATTATTGTCTTAACAGCCGCTAAACTCAACAGTGACGAGCAAGCACGTTTACAGGGTTATGTAGAACATATTTTCCAAAAAGGAAGGTATAACAACGATGAATTACTTATACTTATTCATCAAAAACTCAATAAAACAAGTTCATGAACGATAAAATCATTCCAGCAAAACTTATAGAAATAGTGCGGACAGCACAGCGAGTGGCGGTATTGACAGGCGCTGGCACTTCGGCAGAAAGTGGTGTGCCAACTTTTCGTGATGCACAAACGGGATTGTGGGCACGCTATGATCCTTTAGAGTTGGCAACCCCTGAAGCTTTTCGACGCAATCCACGCTTAGTATGGGAATGGTACGCTTGGCGACGTGAATTGGTAGCAAAGGCAACCCCTAACCCGGGTCATTTGGCATTAGCACAAATGGAAACTTATGTCCCTGAGTTCACATTGATTACTCAAAATATCGATGGATTGCATCAATGTGCTGGTAGTCAACAAGTTATCGAATTGCATGGTAACATAACACGCACTATATGCGTTGATAATCGTCATTTGGTAAACACTTTGCCAAAGGGCGTTCCTCCTCATTGTCCTCATTGTAATGGGCTTTTGCGCCCTGATGTCGTGTGGTTTGGAGAAGCATTGCCCAACAATGCACTCCAGCAAGCAAGAACAGCAGTAAACCATTGTGATATTTTATTTAGCATAGGTACTTCTAGTCTCGTGCAACCTGCTGCTTCCTTACCATTTGAGGCGCACGATGCCCACTTGGTCGAAATTAATCCAGACAAGACCCCGTTAACATCTTATGTACATTTTGCTTTGCATGGCAAGGCGGGAGAGGTATTACCTCACCTTGTAGAATTAGCATGGCCATAGTTACCTTTTGAACTGTGATTGATGTGATTAATATGATTATTATGAGGGGGTTTTTTTCATCACCTTTCATCAATCATAAGAATCACAGTTCAAAACGATAACGTCTCAAAAAACATTTTAACATCCACATAAATCTGTATAATGGCTAAAATAGCAAATTGTTTTTTGTAATATCCTATCCCATTGTGGAAAAAATAATCACGTACAATTGATAAGAATATTATGATAATCTGTATAAGATTTTTTATATAAATATTCAAAAAAATAATTTCCAAACAAGTTTTCAAAGCTGATAACTGATAACCTATTAATTAAAATTATGGCCCAACCAAACGATTCGGGTGGAATGATCCCGTTGGAAAAAATCATTGTTCTCAGTAAAGTTCCCTTGTTTTCAATGTTGAAAACTGAGATTATCCAAATGATATCAAAAATTGCCTATGAGGAGAGCCATCCAGATGGACATAACTTATTTTATGAAGGGGATGTTGGTGATAGGTTATTTATTATTGTGTCTGGTGAGGTAGAAATTATTAAAAAAAAGAAGGATGGTAGTGAAAAGCAGATCGCAACTTGGAAAGAAAATGATTTTCTAGGCGAATTGTCGTTGTTTGATGAGAAAACCCGTACTGCCATCGCGCGTTGCGCTGGGCAATGCACATTTTTGGTCATTAGACACAATGACATGGAGCGGTTAATCCAAGAGTATCCGGCAATTGCCCTTGCTTTTCTGAAAGTGTTAATTAGCCGTATGCGTACTATGGTTCTTAATCAAAGCTCGGGGTAAATAATACAAGAATTATTAATTAAACGCCCTTATGTTGAGCTGGATGACTTTATTTATGACTCGTAACTTCGCTAATTATGATAGCAGATTTCCTTGGTAGATTATTATCCATTAAACCTAACGAACGGAATGAAGTATTTTACTTTTTTCTCGTTTTATTGGTGTTTTCTTTTGGTGCCAGCTTTGCGCGTAGCATTGGCATGACGTTGTTGATTGAAAAATTAGGCGGTGACAAGCTACCTCTCATGTTCATTTTTATAGACTTATCGGTCATGGTGGGATCTATACTATATGCCCGTTATACCAATAAATTCAGTGGCTTGGATATTTTAGCATTTTTTCTGTTATCTACCGCCGTTTTTTCGGTCATTGCACAACTTTTATTTATTTTAACAGACTTTTGGTGGTTTCTACAAAACTGGGTGTATGGCGTTTTTTTTGTTGGATTTTTCTTTTTTTATATTTTAATTTTTATACATACAGGCAGTGTGGTGGCTTCTTATTTCACGGCTGTTCAAATAAAACGTGTCACATCAGTTATTAACGCCGGTATCCCTATTGGTGGCGCTTTAGGGGGGGGGACCTTAATTGTTTTGTTAAATGTTTTTCATTTTTCGCCGCGACAGTTGATTTTAGTGTTAGGTTTAGCTTGTCTTGGCGCATTTGGTTTGTTGCGCATCATCGGTGCGCGTTCAAATCCTGTGCGTGTTAGCAATGATGCCCCATTAATCTCTCAGAAAAATCCGTTGAGTGGCTTGATCTCCACTTTTAAAGACATCATCGCTTCTAAATTGATGATTTATATGTCTCTGGCTTTGATGTTATTTGTGATTGTTTGCAAATTGTTAGAATATCATTATCAAACCATTATTTATTATGAGGTTTATCCTGATCCCGCGCAACGTGCAACGTTTTTTGCCACCTATGAGCTTTTTGCTAACCTCTTTTGGCTGTTTATCCAATTATTTTTGACCTCACGTATCATCGTGAAATTGGGGGTAGGTGCCAGTAATGTGGTTTATCCTGTGTTGACAGCAATAGCCTCTTTTGCCTTGTTGAGCTATTTTTTCTTGAAAGCACAAGGCCAGATTGTTAATGGCATGATGGTGATGTTGATTTTGGGATGCGTTACTCAATTCATTAATCAAGAAATGCGCCTTGCTTTGCGTACTCCCGCCAATAATTTATTGTTTAATGCGATTCCGCCCAATCAGTGGGGGAATAATAAGGCTTTTCTTAATGGCATTGTATTTCCATTATCAACATTAATAGCAGGATCATTTTTAATGGTGATAACGGGTGGTGATTCATCGGGCAGCGGTATTAGTTGGGCTATCTCAGATGAGCAACTACATTATTTGTTG
>CAYFOB010000046.1:0-3321 GCA_964344525.1 uncultured Thiomargarita sp. | reverse complement strand
CAATCTTTGGGATTTTTATTGCTTTGCCACAATGGTCGCAATATGAAAAGGATATGGTTGAGATACTTAATGATGATCCTATTGGTACGCCGGTGGATCTCAAAGGGGAACAAGGGATAAAAAGGTTAAGGCAGGTGATATTGCCCAAATTGAGGAGTCCTGATCCATATAATGTTATTGCAGCCTTGGAGATGATTCGTCTTTTAAAAGCGGAGTTATTTCTCAATCAAGTTGGTAATTTGTTACTTAAAACGCAAGAATTTAAAATTAAAAAGCAGTGTCTCAAGACATTAGGCGCTCTCCCACGGAATAATTCCAGCCTCACGTATTTAATTGAGGTGTTACGAGAAGAACAAGACGCAAAAATCTTGCCGTTAATTTTGAAAAACTTAGCGAAATTTAAATCGACCAATTTTGATTACATGGTAGAAAAGCTATTAAAACACCCGACACCGCCTGTGTTTGTTGAAGCTTGCCTATTTTTGCATAAAAATCCTAAATTCAAGCGCAAACGTTGGATTGAAAAACAAATTGAGGCGCGCCTCCAGAACGTAGAATCAGAAGAAAATACGGCACTTTATTTATATGCCTTAGGAGAGTTACGCCAATCACACTATGGTGATAAAGTTTTGCCATTTCTTGATCATGATAATCCTGATGTACGCTTAGCAGCGTTTACGGCATTTATTTGTTTGCATGAAAGCCAACTTGATTCTCAGAAAAACCGTTTGATTAAAGCATTAAATTCGCCCGATAATAAAATGAAAATTGTGGCTTTACAGGCGTTAAAGGATTGTCGCCCACTAGAAAATTGGGCACCGGTAGTAGAGTTGTTGGGGGCAAGGGATAGTCATTTGGTCAAAGAAAGCAAGGAATTATTGCGACTCAATTTGGGCATGTGTAAATCTACACTCATTGAACAGGTATTTTCTGAAAATATTTCAATCACACAAAGATTTGAGATTTTGTCGTTGATTTACCATAGATTTAATGTTAATCAATGCAAACTGTTGCTGCAAAGGGCAGAAAAGGCGTTTATGAATTTTGTTCGAGTGAATGCTTTGTTAAAATTACATGAATCGCTAGAACAGTCTAGCAAAACCGGCAGTTTGGTAGCAAAAATTTTGCAAGAAACAGTTGATGACCATTTGGATCATGTGCTAACTATTATTACTTTTGTGGCTGAGCAAGATAAAGAGTTTTTTCAAATGGTGAGTTATGGTCTCAAATCATCAAGTCGTGCTAATCAAGGTTATGCTTTAGAGGTGCTGTCAAATGTGGGGGAAAAATTTCTTGTTAATCGTCTGCTTAAGTATTTTGAAGAGCGTTTTAACAATCTTAACGCATTCAAGCGCTTCTACTTTGCACTCTTTGGTAAACCTTTGAGGATAGACAAAAATCATTATGAAGAACAATTACTTGCATTAGATAACGATATTATCAAAGCTTGTTTGCTTTATATTAAGCAAGAGAAAACGGGGGGATCTAATTTGGCGAAAGTCAGCCAAAATGTACGTAATTTGTTGAATTAAAAGGGGGAATGGAAAAATTTTTATTTGCTTGCCCATTTAAAAACCAAGTTTCTTCAAGAAACTTGGTTTTTTTTTATTTACGTTTGAGATTTACGACGATGCTCGTCTATGATCTTTTTGACCTGGTAAGCCGATGGTATGCCATTAATTATAATTTCAGCATCGCCACTTGCTGCGCTTGAAACTTCCACATCTCCTGTGCCCAAAAGCCGTTGCAAAAAAAGTTGGTTTATTTCTACGCTCCGAATATCTCCTAAAAATATTTCACGTATATTCTTGGAGACAATGCCAGACCTTAAGCTGACCCGTTCATTTGTGACAGTAAGTCTAGTATTGATGATTTTTAACCACCAAAATAGCAAAACAAGCAATCCAACGACCCCATTGACCATTGCGATAATAGACAAGAAAGAATAGCTGGGAGTGAGTCCTCCCTTTAACCAATAAATCAATCCAACAATACCAATCACTATTGCTGCGACAGATAAGAGGAATGAAAAGGGTTTGTTAAGAAACATAGCAGGTGTTGAGTCGTATACTACAATCTCTTTGCTCACTTTTTTCTCCTAATTCTTAATTAGTTGTTAATTTTACCATGTTGTGGGTTTAAATTTGTGGTTGTTATCAATTTATGAGAGTCATTTTTTCCACCAAAACCCGCATTTTTTCATCCATAGGGGTTTCATCCCCCATTAAATAGGCATACAGCTCAGCATTGGGCAATTCTAGGAAAGCTTGAAAAGTTTGTTGTTCTGCTATTGGGGCGTGCTCATACATTTGTTCAAGATAACACGTCAACAAAACATCCAATTCTTTCATGCCGCGCAGACTGCGCCATTTGAGTTTTGAAAATTCACTCATTAACGTCGTCGCACCAATAATTTCTTGATTTCTACAATCGCTTGAGCAGGATTTAAGCCTTTAGGGCAAGTATTTGTACAATTCATAATTGTATGGCAGCGGAACAAACGAAAAGGGTCTTCCAAATTGTCCAATCTTTCCCCGGTGATTTCATCCCGGCTGTCTACAATCCAGCGATAGGCTTGCAATAAAATGGCAGGACCTAAGTAGCGATTACCATTCCACCAGTAACTTGGACAACTGGTTGAGCAGCATGCACACAAAATACATTCATACAAACCATTCAATAAGTCACGATCTTCTTTTGATTGTAGTATTTCTCTATCAGGTGGTGGTTGTGTGCGGGTTTCCAGCCAGGGTTTGATAGACATATATTGGGCATAAAAGTAAGTGAAATCAGGTACTAAGTCTTTAATCACCTCTGTGTGAGGTAATGGGTAAACCTTTATGGCCCCTTTGATGTCTTTAATGGGTTTAGTACATGCAAGCGTGTTAGTGCCATCAATATTCATGGCACAAGAACCGCAAATACCTTCACGGCAGGAGCGACGAAAAGTTAAGGTGGGATCAATCTCATTTTTAATTTTGATAAGGGCATCAAGCACCATTTGTCCACAACTATTTAAATCCACCTCGTAGGTATCAAGACGCGGATTATTTTCCGTATCTGGATCATAGCGATAGATAATAAATTTTTTGACGTTTTTAGCCCCATCAATTTTATTAAAAATTTTACCCTTTTTCACAACGGAATTGGTGGGTAGTGTGAATTGAGCCATTTGTTGTTGCCCTTTAAAATTGGTTGGGTAATATTTTAACGTGCTGCTTCACGGTTTTCAAACAATATCAATAGCACGTTCCTAAAGAAAATTCGGCAAACGTCTCAATTTAACATAATCAAGCAGCCCATCTAAATCCTCTTTAGTTG
>CAYFOB010000045.1:9146-14498 GCA_964344525.1 uncultured Thiomargarita sp. | reverse complement strand
TAAAAGTAATCCTTGTAGTTATTCATGGGTTTTGTACTTGAAAACATCCAACCTCAGAATTTCTTCTGAGGCTAAAAGCGAAAGTCGGCTAAAGCCGACTAACACTGCGATATTTTTAGTCAGCTTTAGCCGACTTTCGTTTTTAGCCTTCAAGGCTTGCTAGTCAAACGGATGCTGCTTAATTATCGTTTCATTGCGATCCGCTCCTGTCGAAATCATATCAATTGGAATATCAATCAAATTCTCAAGTTTTTCCAAATAAGCCCGCGCATTTGCAGGTAAATCCTCATAACGATGCACACCAACTGTGGATTCTTGCCAGCCTGGCATGTCAATATAAATTGGTTTACAACAGGCAAGGGCTTCAGCCCCTGTTGGTGAAATTTTCAACTCTTTACCATTACAATCATAGCCAACACATAGACGTACTGTCTTTAAACCATCAAGCACATCCAATTTGGTAATACATAGTCCGCTGAGGCTATTGAGGAGACGAGCGCGTCGCAAGGCGACGATATCAATATGTCCACATCGACGCGGGCGTCCCGTTGTTGCACCAAATTCGGCGCCTTTTTTTGCCAAATGCTCGCCAACTTGGTCAAATAATTCGGTGGGAAATGGTCCAGAACCCACCCGCGTTGTGTAGGCTTTGGTGATGCCTAAAATATAGCTAAAATCGCGTGGTCCTACACCGCTGCCGGTCGCTGCGCCGCCTGCGGTGGTATTAGATGACGTCACAAATGGATAGGTGCCTTGATCGATATCTAGCATGGTCCCTTGTGCGCCTTCAAAGAGCACATTTTTGTTGTGCAATTGGGCAAGTAATTCTGGAATGTCCGCAACCATTGGTGCTATGGTTTCACCAATGGCTAAGGTTTCATCTAATATTTTTTGAAAATCAACAGGTTCCGTTTTGAAATAATGCTGCAGTGTGAAATTATGATAATCCATTACATCACGGAGCTTGTCACTAAACTGCTCACGGTTAAATAAATCACTCACCCGCAACCCCCGTCGTGCGACTTTGTCCTCGTAAGCTGGACCAATGCCGCGCCCAGTTGTTCCAATTTTGCCCTTGCCACGGGCACGTTCACGGGCATGATCAAGTGCAATATGGTAAGGCAAAAGCAAAGGGCAAGCCTCACTGATACGCAAACGTTCCCGCACCGGCACCTCTTTAGCCTCAAGCCCTTGGATTTCTTCTTGTAAGGCATCAAGTGATAGCACGACGCCGTTACCAATCAAACATTGCACACCTTCACGCAAAATGCCTGAGGGTATCAAATGTAAAATGGTTTTTTCGCCATCAATAACGAGCGTATGTCCAGCGTTATGTCCACCTTGAAAACGGGCGACAGCGGCAACACGTTCAGTCAATAAATCGACTATTTTGCCTTTTCCTTCATCGCCAAATTGGGTACCTATTATTACTACTGATGTCATTTTTTCTCCTAGTGCCCTACAAGGATTTGATGTTTTGGCTCCTTGTAGTTAAAGGTTTTTAATGCGCCAACAACCGCGCCATCAACAAATCTCCTACCCCATTTAATAGCCGACGAATAGTATCAGGATTGACGGGGTCAATGCCACCACCTCTATCGCTTTGCCGTGCCTCTGCTGGGAGCGCGTTTTTTAATGAGCGAAATTCTGCACTCAAGGCTTGTAAACCGTCACCGTCTTGGGGCAAAGTGCGTAAAAAATCTTCTAATTCTCCTAAAGGTCCATCATCTTGCAAAGAATTGGCGTGCAGGGGGTGGGTTTTAAGGCTGATTTTTTCTACCCATACATTGCCTAAACCCGCATCAGTAGTGGCAGCGCGAATTTCGTTAGCCCAACGCTCAAAGTTGCGGTGCAATTCGTCATGTACAGCGCTTGCACCTACAATGACAAAACGTAATGCTAAGGGACGTCCTTCAGCATTTTGAAGACATTCTGTCACTGTGCCACGCGCTTTATCAATCATTTCTTCAGTTTGAGTGAGCTCACTCACATCGACTTGACAAAGTGCCCAACGCAAAACATCGATTGGTACATGAGTGACGGTGGCTTGTCCATCTTCTTCTACTGTGACCAAGGAACAACCTTTAGCGCCCGTTTCACGCACATGTCGCCCTTGTAAATTACCCGAAAAGACGACCCAAGGATTTTCGTGTAGGATTTCGCGTCCATGAACATGTCCCAGTGCCCAATAGTCGTAACCGTGTGATAATAAACTGGGGAGGGTACAAGGCGCATAATTAGCATGTCCTGGTCGACCTGTTAAGGAGGTATGGAGTAAGCCAATATTAAATAAACCGGGGAGAGCGTTGGGGTAGGTGGCGCTGAGATCATCGGTGATTGCTTTATTGGCAAAACTTTGTCCATGTATTGCCACACCTAAATGTTCTAGCGTTTGAGTTTCGGGCTGATCAAAACTAAATTCAGTCACATTATCTGGCAACCGTAATTGTCGCGTGATTATATTGCCAGCATCATGATTGCCAAGTACCAAAAAAACAGGAATGTTTGCCTCGCGTAAGCGGCTCATTTGTTGATTAAAAAAGAGTCCAGTATTGTAATCTTTCCAATCAACATCATATAAATCTCCAGCTAATAAGACAAAATCAACGGTTTCAGTGCAGGCAAGATCAATCAAATTAACAAAAGCGCGTCGTGTAGCACTTTGCATCTGTTCAACGGGAGCGCCTTCATAACGTGTGAGCCCTCGTAGGGGACTGTCTAAATGAATATCAGCAGCGTGAATAAATTTCATGTTAATTTGTTCCTTTTATAATGAGAGCATCAATTCCAAACTCAGTATATATCTCTTTCACGTTTTGTTAAGCACATAAACTACATTTAGTTCACATTAAATCTAAGAATTTTTATGGTACTCTCAGATTATATTAATACTTTTGGTCAAGACTTATTACGGCGTTATGGCGAGCGGGTACACAAATTGACAATTAATGCAGGCTTTACTTGTCCAAACCGAGATGGTAGCAAAGGACGAGGGGGTTGCACTTTTTGTAACAATACGTCTTTTAATCCCAATCGCCCCGACTCAATAACAACACAATTGGAGAAGGGACGTCAAGTTATTGCTAAGCGAACTGGGGCACGGCTTTTTTTCGCCTATTTTCAAGCCTATACCAATACTTATGCTGATGTGCAATATTTAAGCACACTTTATGAGGAGGCAGTCGCTACACCCAATGTGATCGGTTTATCTATTGGAACACGCCCTGATTGTGTGTCTGAAAAAGTGTTAGATTTATTGGTGAATTATCAAAAACGGGGTTATGAAGTGTGGTTAGAATTAGGACTACAATCTGCCTTTGACCACACTTTAGAGCGCATCCAGCGTGGGCATGGTTTTGCAGAATATCAACAAACGCTAGTTGCAGCGAGACAACGTGGTATTCCGGTTTGTACTCATTTGATTATTGGCTTGCCCGGTGAAGATCGTTGGCATAATTTAGTCACATTAAATCGTGTGCTTGAACTGGGGGTTGATGGGCTCAAATTGCACCCTTTGCATGTGGTTAAGCACACCATTTTAGCCAAACAATGGCGGCAAGGTTTATATCAATCCTTGGATATGTCCACTTATGTCTCCATTGCTGCCGATTTGATTGAACAAACTCCACCTAATATTGTTTTTCATCGCATCACGGGTACGGCTTCAAAAGATATTTTGCTGGTGCCCAAATGGTGTCACAAAAAATGGGCAGTCTTAAATGCGATCACAGCGACTTTACACCAACGTCACACTCAACAAGGTGACAAACTTCAGCGCGTGAAAACGTGCTCGACTATAGGTACTCATTATGGAACTTGTCTGCCCTGCGGGTAACTTACCCTCTTTAAAAGCAGCCGTTGATAACGGTGCTAATGCCGTCTATATTGGTTTCCGCGATGATACCAATGCAAGGCACTTTGCGGGATTGAATTTTACAGTCGCCAAAATGGAACAAGGCATTCGCTATGCCCATGATCATAAAGCGCGGGTATTTATAGCGATTAATACTTATCCACAACCCAAAGGTTGGTCACGTTGGACTGATGCGGTGGATCATGCAGCAGAATTGGGCGTAGATGCGCTGATTTTGGCTGATTTAGGTATATTGGATTATGCCACCGAACGTTGGCCGAATTTAGCGCGACATCTCTCCGTTCAAGGTTCAGCCACCAATTATGAAACCATTCGCTTTTACCATAAGCATTTTGGCATTCGTCGCGTGGTGTTGCCAAGAGTGCTTTCGCTGTCCCAAGTGGAACATGTAATTGAAAATAGCCCTGTTGATGTTGAAGTCTTTGGCTTTGGCAGCTTATGTGTGATGGTGGAAGGACGTTGCTTATTGTCCTCCTATGCGACAGGAGATTCACCTAATACTTTTGGCGCATGTTCACCGGGCAGCGCCGTTGAATGGCGAGAAACAGAAACAGGGCTAGAAACCCGCTTAAACGGTGTCTTAATTGATCGACGTGGCGAAGGCGAAAGTGCGGGTTACCCTACCATTTGCAAAGGACGCTTTAATGTGGGCAAAGATACTTACTACGCCATTGAAGAACCCACCAGTTTAAATACCTTAGAAATGCTGCCACAGCTCAAAGCGGCAGGCATTTCTGCAGTAAAAATTGAGGGACGCCAACGTAGCCCAGCCTATGTTGGCCAAGTTGCACGAGTTTGGCGAGCGGCATTGGATGCTTGTGAGCGCAACCCTGCCGCTTATAAAGCTGAAGCCAGTTGGTTAGCAGAATTGGGCAAAGTCTCAGAAGGAACACAAACTACTTTAGGGGCTTATCATCGTCCTTGGCAATAGTTTATCATAACTACAAGGATTACTTTTAATAAAGGATAAGTCTTGCGTCACCTCATCGGTGGGGTTTATCCTTTATTAACTGATGTTATGCATCTTGCATTGAGCAAAAACAATTGGTCCCAAATTTGTCACGCCTTGTGTTTAAAAGGGATCATAAAATTTTTCACCTGTCAATGCGTAAGTCCTATAGAACTATAAAACATAGCCATAAAAAATTTATATTTACTATATTTTTCAAGCATTTAAAATTAACTTTGATGGAGCCCTGAAGAGTCCCAAAAGTGGCCTTCCAATTTCATACCGAATGCACTATACTTTTAAAAGAGCGTCACATCAATTACTTCAGGATTTCCTATGACAAAAATTGTATTTTATAAAAATGAACAAATTTGGGATAAAGACAATTATACAGAACTCACAACAAATAAGACTCTTTTTCCTAACAATGAAAAATGGCTACAAGATTTTCAGGAAACTGATAGTGAAGACCGTAAAGACTTAGTGGAATCTTGGCTATCTATTGGAAATGTTTCAAGGGGTGACATTA
>CAYFOB010000045.1:6413-9136 GCA_964344525.1 uncultured Thiomargarita sp. | reverse complement strand
TTTCTTCATACCTTTCCAAATAGAAGATGAATTTGTTAGGATTGTTGGTGAATTTGGGTTCACGATAATACTTCTCACCAATGCGCTTGCAATTCCAAAAAATATTTCCGGGTTGGACAAAAAAAGCGAGAAATATCAATTTTATGAGACTATGAAAAATGTGAGAGTCTATGAAATAAATCAAGGGGGTAATTTACCACCTATATTGAGACCCATTAAAAAAAACGTTTTGCAAAAATCTCAAAAACTTTTAGACTCTATACGTGAAACCCCTTTTTTTTATGGCATTGGCGTTTTCATCATACTACTTATCATTTTAGTAGCCACTGATTTACCTGATTCTAAAACCTTAATGCAAAAACAAGTGCCATTTATGTTGGAAAAGGCAATGGAAGCATTAAAAAATAATAATAACGAGAACGCCAAATATTGGGTTGAAGATCGCGCTATGGTGATTTTTGAAAACAATCCCTTAGCTAAAACGAGGGATCAGGAACTTTTGGAAAAAGTTAAAGAAATGCAAGCTGCAATCATTGATATTGAAGAGGCCAGAAAATGGTAATGACAATTGTAGTGTGCAAAGCGCTGCACTCCATAGCATTTTTTTCCATGCCGCGCTTTGCATGATGCGTAACATCATTTATTAACCACCAATTTCCTAACCAATTTCCTATGAATCCACCCCACTTGAGTGGAATCAGAAAATGATTCTACCTTTATCCAATATTTGAATTGATAATCTTTATCACCGGGTTTTACGATAGCCTTTGTGCCTTTGTGCCATACTGCAAATGACCTATTTTGCGGATTTTCACCTAGCCTGATATTTTCTAAATTTCTAAGAGGTGCAACAGGTACTTGCACCACACGAAATTTTAACAACCAAGATTTGACGTTTTTCACTTGTTTTTCTAAATCCTCCTCAATTTTTGAGGGCGATAATCCTGATTTTTCAACGATTTTTAAAAAAATTTGGGTTGCATTGTAAACCCTATAGGTTTTTAATAATTTTGTTTGACTCAGAATTTCACCGGATTTTTCGTACTCTGATTTAAACTCCTTTAAATCTCTTTTGTTTATAGGAGTTAAATGAGGAAAAATAACTGACAGCTCAAGTGAGGAAAAAGTTTCACCAGGGAACAAAATTAACAAAACCTTTTGTTCCTTGATAATGTGATAGAGTTTTAATAGACAATCATCATCACTCATGCCCAAAATAACATCAACGTTTGCTATAAAAGCCTCCTGTGCGTCCTTATCACAGGCATTTTTTCTTTCAAATTTAACCGAATTATCCCTAAGAATGGACTTTACAGCACTTTCCTGATCTAAAGAATGCTGAAACATAACCCCAATTTTTAAAGTTTCTTTAGCAATTGCTGCATTGAACATGAATAACATTAAGATAATTACTTTAACAAAATTCATTTAACCTCCATTATGACAGAAGAAACTAATTTGCTACAAAGCATATTGACAATATACAACCTCAATACAACACTTTTTTTTGCGCTTGTATTGTATTGGGGATATTGTATTTTTTATGGCATCAAGGGCTTGCGCCACTCCTGGGGCAAAAAAGCCCGTGACTATTTTATTGCTGATCGTTCACTACCCGCTTGGTTGTTCCTTTTTGTGGCAACAGCCACCTCCTTTTCAGGATGGACTTTTATGAGTCATCCAGGACAAATTTACACAGATGGTTTTCCTGGCGCCTACGCCTCTTTTTACGCGATCACTATTCCATTTACAGGCTTAATTTTCTTACAGCGTCAATGGATATTAGGTAAACGCTACGGTTTTGTCACACCTGGCGAAATGTTTCAGGCCTATTTTGAATCTAAAATAATACGTTATTTAATCATTATTGTCGCCTTTGCCTTTTCCATATTTTATATTGCAGTGCAATTACGCGCATCAGGTTTTTTATTTTATATTTTAACTGATGGCGGTTTGAGCATTGAGCAAGGTATATGGCTTTTATCTTCAGCGCTTTTCCTCTATATTGTTTTGGGCGGTTTACGCGCAGTCGCTCATGTAGACGCTATGCAAGCCGTATTACTTGTTTCAGGTATTGCTATTATTGGTTACATTATATTCGCCTACATAGGTTGGTGTCAATTAAGCGATGGCATCGCTAGCTTAACACAATTTGAGAGAGAATTTGAACGTAACCTTACACCAGATGGTTATAGTCATTATGTTGCTATTCCTGGTGTTATTCAATTTGTATCAGATAAAAATGAGGCTATTGGCAGTGTATGGACTGGCATGATGACGCTCACCTTTATGTTTGCACTGATGGGCATTCAATCTTCACCAGCATTTTCAATGTGGGCATTTTCTTACCAAAGCCCTAAATTTTTTGCCTATCAACAAGTTTTTGTTTCCTCCTTTTTGGTCGGTTTTATCCTGATCATTATAACCACTATACAAGGATTTGGCGCTCACTTTTTGGGAGCTGATGCCGCATTTCGGGAAGCATATCCAAACCCTGTGAATAACATCATGGGGGTATTTTTGGATGATGAAGACATAACAGCACACAACAAAGCAAGCATGATACCCCTATTCATTTTTTTAACTAAAGACATTTTGTCAATGGGTGCGCCATTATTAATGGGCATTTTGTCAATTTGTGCTTTGGCGGCTATCCAATCCACAGCGGCATCCTACATGTCAACGATAGGTAGCATGCTCAGCCGTGATCTGTTCAAAAATGG
>CAYFOB010000045.1:0-6403 GCA_964344525.1 uncultured Thiomargarita sp. | reverse complement strand
GGTTTAACCCCAAATATTGGCGATACTGCGCAAAAAATATTGGGGGGGGCTGGTGTTTGTTTGGTGACATTTGTAGCTATAAATGTGGCCATTAAAGCGACTGATACACTTGCATTTATGGGTGCTTTGGCTGTCGCCTATGGGCTCCAAATGTGGCCAGCACTAATAGGGATATGCTGGACTCCGTTTTTCACCAAACGGGGCATTATTGTAGGTTTAATTGCAGGCATTATCACCGTCACCGTCACTGAATTTGGCATAGGTTGGGGGCGTTGGCCATGGACAATACACTCTGCAGGTTGGGGTATTTTTGTTAATTTTACCTGTGTTTTTGGCATTTCATATTTAGAAAACAAATTTCAACAATCCTCAGCAGAAAAAACACACCGTCAAAAATTTCACACTTTTTTAAAACAACATGTTCATACCCCTAATCCCTTGATCTGGCTTGTTCCTGTGACATGGTTTTTCTTTGCTGTTGGACCTGGCGCAGTTATTGGAAACACACTATTTGGTAATCCAAATGATCCCAACAGTTGGTGGTTTGGCATCCCTTCTATTTGGACCTGGCAAATATTATGGTGGATATTGGGTGTTGCCATGATGTACTTTTTAGCCAAAAAGCTGGGATTGTTTAGCAAACTTAAAAAAGAAATTAAACCTTTGTATGATGACATTAGTGAGATTGAGGAATCATCTAGAACTTTACATTAAGTTATTTTGGAGTCCAGGATTTATCTTGAGCTCCAAAATATAAATAGGAGACATTTATGCAAATTTTCATAGCCTTTTTGTTGACATTACTACTATTATCTGCTTGTTGTGACCAAAATGAATCAACAACAGAAGAATCCCCAAAAATAAAAATAAGATTTTCCCATGCAGCCGGAAAAGACTCCGCCAAAGGTATAGGCGCAAATATGTTTAAACGATTGGTGAAGGAAGATCAATTTCTTGAGAGCAAAGGTGTGGTAGTAGAAGTCTATCCTAATTCATTGTTATACAAAGATGATGAAGTGATGCACGCGCTAGAATCAGGCAAAGTGCAAATAACTGCCCTTCCTCCCTCCAAACTTATTGAATACAACAAAAACTTTCTAGCATCATGGAAAGCATTATTAACGGTTTCTTCAATTTCTCAATTGACTGAATATAATAACAACTTACAAATTTTCGATTTACCATTTTTATTTGAGGATATTGAAGTAGCAAGCCTTTTTATGGAACAAATGAAAAATGAAAAATTTTTGTTGAAAGCGCCTCATTATATCAGTTTAGACTATTGGTATAACGGCATGACACAATTCTCTAACAACCAAAAACTCCTAATGGAGCCAGCGGATTTTGAAGAATTAACAATAAAAACTTGGTCTAACTATTATTTCGAGAAAGGTGGCAAAGATCAAACCTATTTTACCGAAATCAATTATGCTTTTCTTGGGGATTTACTCGTTGTTAATGCTCAATTTTGGGAAGGATTAGATAATGAGGTGCGTAATAGGTTAAAAGGAATTCTCAACGATGTAACGATTGAAGTCAATAAATTGGTAAAGGAATTAAATGAGAGTAGTCGCCAAAAAATATTTGAGAAGAAAAAATCAAGCATTTTTTTTGTAGAAGATAATCTCAACATTTGGAATAAACGTGAAAAATGGTGTCAGGCTATCTATAAACAAGGACTGAAAGAGAGTTTAAACGAGATTGATTATGATATTTTTGAAGCTATAAAAACAGCCAATAAAGAAAAAACACGATGCCCTTTTTCGTATTTTATTTACTAACTGATGTTATGCAATCGGCTTCAATATGCCTAGGGCTAAACATAACGGAGTTTATAAAACATGTACCCTAAAACAACAATGAGATTTTTACTCTCACAATGGACAGTCCTAATACAGCGCAATTTTAGGGTGATTTTTGCAGATAAACTCAATTTATCATTAATCATCCTTCAAGTTCCCCTGATTGCCATACTCATTATTGTCGCTTTTTACAATTTTGATCGTGATAAACAAAATTTTGATGAGGCTTCAAGAATATTATATTATTTTGGGGTTATGAAAGAACCCTTAGAGCAGGCTGATAAAACGATTAATATTGACACATTACATAGATATGCTAAAATTTTAGCGATAGAAACAAATCTTGCGACGCGACACGAATACATTCAAAAAACAATTAAGCCTTTTTTTGAAAAAAAAAATGTACCAGCCCCCAATTTAACATTTACATACATAAAGGAGGAAATGCAATTTATCAGTGATATAGCGAGTATGCGACGTGGCAGTGTTTATTTTCTTTTGGTAGCAGCCAGCGTTTGGTTTGGTATTATGGGTTCATGTAAAGAAATTGTCACCGAGCAACCGCTTTTAAAAAGGGAAAGTCGCTCTTATTTGTTTATTTTTCCTTATTTATCAGCAAAATTCTTTGTTTTAACAATTTTTTTGGGTTTACAAACGGGCTTATTGTCCATCATGGTTGTTCCGTTGTTGTTAGAACTCTCAGGGCTGGATACCTTGTGGATTTGGCTCATATTGTGGATAGCCGCTTTTGTTGCCGCCTCTCTGGGTTTATTTATTTCTTGTGTGGTGACGAGTTATCGCGTGGCACTCACCTTAGTTCCCTTATTAATGATACCTCAATTACTGTTTGGTGGTTTGTTACGACCACAAGTTGATTTAGAAACAAATGCTTGGTCATCTATTGCAAATGCCTCAAGTGCACTCACCATCCAAAGATGGGCTTTTGAATCAATTTTGACAACTGATGCTTATGCTCAAGGCGGTATTTTAAAATTAGAAGTGAATCCCAGGAGTAGCGGTGAACTTGATCTTGTCCAAGCCAAAAACACTTCATTAGTCAGCTCATTTTTTAAGCCGCGAAAATGGGGAAATATTGAAGTTGGCTCTTTCTGGCCCCCTTTATTGTATCTACTTGGCGCAAGTTTTGTGTTTTTTATTGGTGGCTATATTGCTTTGCGCTGGCGTTTGACATAACTTGGAGAAATTTATGCGTTATTTGCAACTACTCGCAGCACTCTACCTTATAAATGTAGGCACTGTTTATGCCCTTTCTCTTGAAATTGTTGATAAAATCGACATCAAAGCAATCAAGAGTATCAATCTCAACCAAACCGATGAAGAATTTAGAGCTGTTGTCATTGTACAATTTAGCACCGCTGCAGAGGTGGCACTGAAATTCAGAAAAGCGAACTTTGTCATCACCTTTAAAAATGACAAAGGCACAGAAATTTATTTAGGTACTACCCAACCTGAAACTATCTTTTTTCCCGCCTGTGAAAATGGTACAGAAAAACTCATTGAAGAAGAGTTGGATGTTTACGTTGGCAAAAATGATCTTGACACCATCAGTCGCCTAATAAGCATGTTTAACCTGATCGGAAATCCTAACTCTGGATTTGCAATGATTTTATCTGGCACGACAGAAATTGGCAGCAAAGCGAGACGGGGTTGGCTTTATCAGGGGCGCATTGAAATAGAGGATTTTACTTTTCATCCCACGATTCAACGAGAAGTGCTTTTTAAGTAACTGATGCGAGGTACTTTGCTTCAATAAGCCTACCTACACTCGACGCTCAGCGTCGAGTGGATATATTTGTGATTTATTGCCGGAAATAAAGGGTTTCGGGAGTTTGCGATTTAAAAAGAGGAGGTTAATAATGTCGAATTTTTTCAGCCCATCCAATTCCATGCTTTTGACAAATTTTCAAAGCCTTTTCACTAAACCCGCCTAAAGATAAAAAAGCCGGTAAAATCTTTTGATTTGGAAAAAGCTTCCCATAAACTTCCACCTTTTCCTGAAAATCCTCAACAATTGTTGGGCTAGTTTGCTCTTGGGTTTTCTTGACTTCAACCAAAACCGTGCGCCCACAATTTGATTGAGCAACCACATCAATTTCCATCACCTTACCATCAGGACGCTGAATATAAACACGTTCTCTCACATCAACCAGATTCAAACGAGTCGTATCTGAAACCTCATCAAAAAACTCGGACAAGGCCAATCGTTTTTTAGTTCTAAAAGCGGTGGCTAACAAATATTCCGCCATTTTTCCTGACAGGCGATTAAGTTGTCCTTGTAATTGTTGGTTTTTAGCCCTCAATGCTTTGATCTTTTTCTCAAACTCTTGTTTCAAATTGATTTGACTACCACCGCCCTTGATTTCTTTTTCAAAACGGTTTCGTAAAATCAAATTGAGCGTGCCATCCTGTAACCCCCTAAAATCAATATCAGCTACTCCTTGCTCAATCATATCCGCTTCTGACAGAATGAGCAATTTCTCTTGAATTTGATTGAGAGAAAGTGGCAGATTCAATTCCTCCTTAATCTCACTCGGCGTCCAATAACGGTCAGCCTGTTTTGATAAGTGCAGCAGAATGTTTTTGGCATGGATATCATTCACCCGCTTCAAAGTCAATTGAAGATACTCATTCCACGTTTCTGACATTTCAGAGCGTCTGTCTGAAATTTCATAATTGACCCTTTCAATAACCCCGGCGCTGGTGGTTAAATCCTGATTTTCATGCTCATTTTGAATCACACAAGAGATGAAAAAAGGGTCATACAGGCACAATTCATTAATTTGAACCGCCGTTTCGTTAGTAATGGGTTCTTGATAAAATTGGGCATATTTATAAACGGCTTGCAAACCCTCTTCTTCAGTCAGGTAGGGAGAAAAGCGTATTTGTGTGAGTCGTCCCGCCTCTAAATATTTGCGAATCACCATGAGCAGCCAACCAACATAAGAGCCAGTCACAAGCATTGGCGCAATTTTGGATTCGGAAAGAGAGTGAAAACTACCTGCCAACGTTTCGTCAGGATCACCTAAGCATTTTTCGTCCCGATAAATATACTGAGTCAAATTTTGAAATTCGTCTATAATCACCAAAAACCGCTTTTCATAAAAATCGGCAAAACGATGGGGGGCAGAACAAGCCGTTTTCCACATTAAATCGTGGCTGCCACCGACTTCTCTATTTTTAAGTAAGAAATCAACCTCTCTGACAAAAAGAGTGATTGAGTTTGCTAAACCGTATTTCCTGATTTCTTCTAAGGGCAGATGTGTATTGACTAATTTTTCATCTCTTTCCAAAAAAGAGATATATTGTGAAGCAAAAGCACAATAATACTTAATCGCCAAATCCGGATACCAAATTTTGGTGTCAGCCACATCAAAAAAAAAGGGAATGACGTCCCCATTTTTATTCCATAGCTGGTTAAAAATCCGTTGCACAAACACCGTTTTCCCACTTTTTCGACGGGCTAGGATGACTCGGGATTTGGATAATTTTTTAGGAATTTTGTCCAACCATTTTTGAAATTGACGAAATTCCTTTTCTCTTCCCACCAGTAGTTCTGGTTCACCTATTTTTTCTGTTAAGGGATATTGCATATTGGTTCTCCTAATAATGTCGAATTTTCTCAGCCCATCCAATCCCATGCTTTTGACAAATTTTCAAAGCCTTTTCACTAAACCCGCCTAAAGATAAAAAAGCCGGTAAAATCTTTTGATTTGGAAAAAGCTTCCCATAAACTTCCACCTTTTCCTGAAAATCCTCAACAATTGTTGGGCTAGTTTGCTCTTGGGTTTTCTTGACTTCAACCAAAACCGTGCGCCCACAATTTGATTGAGCAACCACATCAATTTCCATCACCTTACCATCAGGACGCTGAATATAAACACGTTCTCTCACATCAACCAGATTCAAACGAGTCGTATCTGAAACCTCATCAAAAAACTCGGACAAGGCCAATCGTTTTTTAGTTCTAAAAGCGGTGGCTAACAAATATTCCGCCATTTTTCCTGACAGGCGATTAAGTTGTCCTTGTAATTGTTGGTTTTTAGCCCTCAATGCTTTGATCTTTTTCTCAAACTCTTGTTTCAAATTGATTTGACTACCACCGCCCTTGATTTCTTTTTCAAAACGGTTTCGTAAAATCAAATTGAGCGTGCCATCCTGTAACCCCCTAAAATCAATATCAGCTACTCCTTGCTCAATCATATCCGCTTCTGACAGAATGAGCAATTTCTCTTGAATTTGATTGAGAGAAAGTGGCAGATTCAATTCCTCCTTAATCTCACTCGGCGTCCAATAACGGTCAGCCTGTTTTGATAAGTGCAGCAGAATGTTTTTGGCATGGATATCATTCACCCGCTTCAAAGTCAATTGAAGATACTCATTCCACGTTTCTGACATTTCAGAGCGTCTGTCTGAAATTTCATAATTGACCCTTTCAATAACCCCGGCGCTGGTGGTTAAATCCTGATTTTCATGCTCATTTTGAATCACACAAGAGATGAAAAAAGGGTCATACAGGCACAATTCATTAATTTGAACCGCCGTTTCGTTAGTAATGGGTTCTTGATAAAATTGGGCATATT
>CAYFOB010000044.1:0-14921 GCA_964344525.1 uncultured Thiomargarita sp. | reverse complement strand
CTTTCTCGTTTTCTGAAAAAGACTTTTCATTTTTTCCAAAACAGCCTCTAATGAATGATTTTGAACTTTTGTATCTGGAAAATACCAAGATAGCACAACGATCGCATTGAAAATTGTGCCTAATGTCCCCAATATCACCCATTTCCATTGTCGTGCCAATATCAAAGCAAAGCTGCAAAACAATAATAGGGTGAGATACAGTACCTTAAAATGAGAAGTGAGTTCAAAACTCCAATGAATGATATCTAAATAACCCGCCATGCTTAACAATAACACAAACGCTGTTAACAGCTTGAATCTTTTTATGAAATATTTTTTAAGGGATTTTTTCATACTAGAGCGCGTCAATTTCCGCTTTTCTGCGCTCAATGTTTTCAAACAGCCATGCAACATCAGGAATTAAAATAAATGTTAAAAGAATTAGAAATATTCGGATTCAAATCGATTCACGAAATGAAACTTGAGCTAAAGCAAATTATAACGAGGGCGATCCCCCATCCAAGCGAATTCGAGCGATCTTCCCTGATTACAACAAAGTTTCGACAGGGCTTCGCATTGCAATGAAAATTGGTCTTGCCAAGATGCGTGTAGAAAATCCACATTTCAACGAATGGTTAAAAAAATTGGAACAATTGGCTTAAGCTAATATGTTCCAACAACTCTTTAACATCTGACGGTAAAATACCTGGCACATGGCGTGTTCCCGTTTCATTCCAATCCCAAGCCCTTGAACCACCTGGAAAACATTTAACATCTTTAAAGCGCTGTTTTCCATCGATTTCTATGCGTCCCCAAGAAAGATGGGTAATCTCAGGAGTTCACACTGGGTTCCCACTAGGCAAGCGTGGGAACCAGAAAAAACACTAGATTTTAGGTTTTGACTTATCCTTTTTTAAAAGTAATCCTTGTAGTTATTATATGATAGAATAAAAAATTCATATATGTTTTGACTTATCCTTCTTAATATGAAAATTTTAGTCAGTAACGACGACGGCTTTCAAGCCCCAGGCATTTTATGTTTAGTCGAAACATTACAAAAATTGGCCGATGTCACGGTGGTTGCGCCAGATCGTAATCGGAGTGGTGCCAGTAATTCTCTCACCTTTGAATATCCCTTGCGAGTTGGACAAGCAGATAATGGCTTTTATTATGTGAATGGTACACCCACCGATTGCGTACACTTGGCAATCACCGGTTTATTCGACACCTTGCCTGATATAGTCATATCGGGCATAAATGCGGGCGCTAATTTAGGCGATGATGTCATCTATTCTGGCACAGTTGCCGCGGCAATGGAGGGGCGTTTTTTAGGCTTGCCAGCGCTTGCGGTATCGCTGGCAAGTTTCAATCCCCAGCATTATCAAACAGCAGCACGTGTCGTAGAAATTATGTTGGCACATTTACAAACTGATGACTTGCCCTTGCCAGTTGATACGATTTTAAATATCAATGTCCCTGATTGTCCTTGGGAAAAATTGCAAGGGATGCAAGCCACCCGTTTAGGTAACCGCCACCGCGCTGCTGGCGCAATTAAAAGTTTCGATCCGCATAATAACCCCGTTTATTGGATTGGTCCTGCGGGGGCTGAACAAGACGCAGGTCCAGGTACCGACTTTTATGCGATTAATCAAAATCTTGTTTCGATTACGCCCTTGCATGTGGATTTAACTCGTCATTCTGCCCTAACATCTATGGAGAAATGGTTGCTAAAGGATTAAGGCTTTTTCGGTGCAAGGTACGCCTTGCACTTGTAAACATTGGAAAATGACAGATAAATATGAATGGCACAAACTCACGGCTGTTAGACACAGGCATACAAGATTTCTCTTGTAATGAATAAAATGAAATTAAACATTCCCACAAAAATTGCCATTTTAACCTTTGTTATCATCAGCATCGCTATATTATGCACAGCTTGGTTGATTTTCCAAGAGGCAGCTCACCTATTGCACCAACAATCTTTGCGACACTTGGAGGATAATTTGCGACAAGCAAGTGTGCGATTGTTTGAAGACTTACAGCGAATACAACAGGATGCCATGCTGTTAGTCGAGAGCAGTGGGGTAAAAGGTATTGTGCGCGCTATCCAAAATGAGGGCCAAGAAAATATGACATGGAAACAGCCTCTCAAAATGAAGTTCCAAACGGTATTGCGTCAAAGACTGGCTTACGAACAAATCAGTTTGATTGCCAAGCAAGGTCATGAAATTTTGCGCGTGGAACGTCAAGGAGAAAATATCATCATGGTTACTGAAAATCACTCCAAACGCGCTTATTTTAAAAAATCCATTAAACTGCAGGAGGGACAATATTACTTTTCAGATACTAACTTGAAGCGTGAGCAAGGACGCATTGTTTACCCACATCAACCCTTGATTCGGATAGTCGAGCCAATATTTACTAATAGCCAAATTTTTGGTCTATTGGTCATCAACATCAACTTTGAGGTATTGACCCATTTCTTGGAAGAAGCCCCAAAAGATGTTCATTATTTTTTGACCAACAAGCATGGTGACTATCTCTTTCATCCTGATCAGCGCAAACGTTTTGCTTATGAATTTGGAAAACGTGCCAATATTCAAGATGATTATCCTAACATCGACTTTAACAAAACGCAACTGAACAGCACACAAAGCTTACCTTTTGGCTTGGTATTCCAGCAAATTCCTTATACTCCCTTTAATCCTGAACGCTTTTTTATTTTAGGGGCCGTTTACCAAACAACTGATTCCCAATTGGTTCAATCCGCTTCTCGCTTGTTTATTTCTCTTCTAATTGCGATTGCGTTGAGTGTGATAATAGCCCTCTTTGTCCACTATCAAATGAAACCTATTCGCACATTAACGCAGGTAGCCAACCATATTGCCCTGGGTGAAACACAAATTGAAGTACCCACCCGTGGCAATGATGAAATCAGTGTGCTGGCTAAGGCGCTACAGGCAATGCTCAAACCTCTGGAAAAATCTCGTGATGAATTGCGTGTACTTGCCAACTCACTGGAACGTCAAGTAGAAGAGCGCACCAAGGCATTAAGCATCAGAAACGACGCCATTGAATCGGCTATCAATGGCATTATGATCACAGATATTTCTGGTGCAATCACTTACGTTAATCCCGCTTTTGTTTATATGTGGGGCTATCAAAACAGTAGCGAACTGATGAACCAAAATTTGTTCACTTTATGGAAGAAGCGTGCTGATGTGTTGGATATGCTTTCCAAATTATTGCGGGATGGGCATTGGCTAGGGGAACTGACTACAACTAAACAAGACGGCTCTGAAATCATCATGCAACTGTCTGCGAGCTTGATTGGGGAATTGGATCAAGAAACGGGTATCGTAATTTCTTTCCAAGATAGCACGCAACGCCGACAAGCTGAAGCCGCACTCGCTGAAAGTGAGCGTCGCTTTCGTACCATATTTGAAAAAGCCGCCCTGGGGATAGGCATCCTTAATAGCCAAGGCATATTCATAAGCACCAATACTGCTTTGCATAAAATACTGGGCTACAGTCATCACGAATTGATAGAAATGTGCTTATATGAAGTCATACATCCAGATGAAAGAAAAACCACCAAAAAAGAATTAAGCGCCGTTTTTGATAATACTGATACTTATCAAGTCGAAAAAAGCTATCTCTCAAAAAAGGGGACTAACCGATGGTGCCGCCTTTCTGTTTCTCGTTTGAGCGACGAGCATATTATTTGTATGATGGAAGACATCACCCTACAGAAACGGGCGGATGCCCAACTTCAAGCGGCACAAGATGTTAAAGCCGCTCAGGAAGCGGCAGAATCTGCTAACCAGGCTAAGAGTGAGTTTTTAGCGAACATGAGCCACGAACTGAGAACACCGCTCAATGGCATTTTAGGCTTTGCCCAAATTCTCAACCGTGATAAAACCCTGAATCCGCAACAACAGGATGCAGTACATACCATTTCCCAATCTGGTAAACATTTATTGACTTTGATTAATGATATTTTGGATATGTCCAAAATTGAAGCCGGAAAAATGGAATTACATTTACGAGAATTCAAATTCCATGAATTTCTAAAAGGCATTAATGACATCATTCATGTTCGCGCCAAACAAATGGGTATTAATTTTACATATAAGCCCTTATTTCCATTACCTATTGTGGTAAAATGTGATGAAACAAGATTACGTCAAGTGCTAGTCAATTTGCTTGGCAACGCCGTCAAGTTTACTCAGCACGGTTCTATTATCTTTAAAGTTGGATACACCGCCTCTCAAGAACAAATTCGTTTCCAAATTGAGGACACAGGACCTGGCATTCCCCCAGACCAATTGGAAACGATTTTTATGCCCTTCAAGCAAATTAGCAAACAACAATATATGACTGAAGGAACTGGACTGGGTTTACCCATCAGCAAAAAATTTGTAGAAATGATGGGAGGCACAATCACCGTCGAAAGTACCCTTGGCAAGGGCAGCATATTCTGGTTTGACATCGCACTCCCCGTCGTTGCTGGGGAGCAACTGCTAGAGAATCATCCTGAACAGGAAATCATCGGATTTAAAGGAAAACCACGCAAAATTTTGGTTGTGGATGATAAAAGCGCGAATTGCTCAATGCTGGACAATTTGCTCTCGTTCTTAGGGTTTGAAGTACATCAAGCCAAAAATGGTCAGGAAAGCATTGAAAAAGCACAAGCGATATTACCTGATGTCATTTTGATGGATTTGATTATGCCAGTGATGGATGGTTTTGAAGCCACACGACAAATACGTCAAATATCTTCCCTAAAAGAAACCGTGATTATTGCGGCTTCAGCCAGTGCATTTGAGCAACATCGTCAGGAAAGTTTGGAAGCTGGTTGTCATGATTTTATTGCGAAGCCCATACAAACTGAGGAACTTCTGGAAAAACTACGTATATATTTAAAATTGGAATGGTTATACGAGGTAGAAACGTCAAAGAAAACCGAACAACCCATGATTTTGCCACCGGCTGAATTCATTCAAACACTATATGATATAGCTATGATGGGTGATGTGGAAGGTATCCTTGAAAAATTAAAACAAGCAGATAAGCAATTCGTGGTTTTTACAGCTGAAATACGGCAGTTAGCTGAAGCGTTGAATGTACAAAAAATCAGTAAACGCCTTGAATATTACTTAAATAATTGATGTTACGCACTTTTGTTCCCCCAACACTAACTACAAGGATTATATTAATCCTTGTAGTTATTGTCGGTGGAAGAAAGCAGCGTAACATCAATTAAATAAAAAGGAGTCAAAATGACTAATCCTCACGAAGGTTGCACACTGCTCATTGTAGACGACGTGCCCACTAATTTAAAAATGCTGTTTACCTATTTACGTGAGCTCAATTTCAAAGTGCTGGTTGCCCAAAATGGTTTTGAAGCCCTTATCAGAGTTTCCCGCGCCCAACCGGACTTGATTTTGTTAGATGTGATGATGCCAGAATTAGATGGATACAGCACTTGTCGCCGCCTAAAGGCTAATAGCAAAACCCGTGATATTCCCGTGATTTTTATGACAGCCCTCACCGACACCGTAGACAAAGTAAAAGGTTTTGAACTTGGGGCAGTAGATTATATTACCAAACCCATTCAACAAGAAGAAGTTTTAGCCCGCATCAACGCACATTTGACTTTAAGAAAGCTGCAAAACCAGCTTAAAAACAAAAATATTGAATTGGAAAAGAAAAATATTGAATTACAGCAACAAAATGAAGAATTAGAAGCCTTTACGCATACCATTGGTTACGATCTCAAAATACCCATCAATTCAATTAATGGTTATATGGATTTTTTTATGGAAGAATTTGCTGCTGCATGCTGATTGATGAGTATCATGGCACAATTATGATGCCAGACAATTGGCCAACTGCACAAGGGTGCTTACCTTGGATTGAAGAAGTTTGGGTTAACTATATCAGTAATGGGCTCAAATATGGAGGGCGCCCACCGCGTTTAATATTAGGCGCTAACTCTGACAATAAAGGTTATATTCGCTTTTGGGTACGTGACAATGGGCGCGGTTTAACGCCTGTCCAACAAAACCAATTATTTATTCCTTTTACTCACCTTAGCCAAGCGCGTGTTGAAGGCCATGGACTGGGATTATCTGTTGTGCAACGATTGGTCAAAATATGTGGTGGAGATGTGGGGGTAGAAAGCCTGTTGGGTATGGGAAGTACTTTTTACTTTACTTTGCCAGCCGTTGAGTCTGAATAATCATTAAACTCATCAAAACGTACAAATACCATTTTTAAAAAAAAATGGTATTTGTTTTGAGCTCATTAAAACGTACAAATACTTTTTATGAAATTATCAAAATAACAAATAGCAAAAGCGTTTGAGAACAAAGGTGCGTAACACCAGTTATTTATAAATAAATCAATAATTAATCGTCATCTCCTTAAGTCTCTCAATAGCCTCCTCATTTCCCTGTTCAGCTGCCAAAGATAACCATTTTTTAGCCTCTGATAGATCTTTTGCAGTCTCTACAGTGCTATAGTACAACATCCCTAAATTGAACTGGGCATCAACATCGCCTTGTTCTGCGGCTTTAAGATACCATTCTTTGGCTTGAGCCATATTTTCTGGCACATCAGTATCGGAATAATACAGCTCACCAAGATGAAATTGGGCTTTTGCATGATTGTGCTGTGCCGCTTTCTGATACCATTCAAAGGCTTGCACAAGGTTCTGCTCAATTCCCTCACCATTTTGATACAGGCGTCCCAGTTGGAATTGAGATTCCACATGGTTTTGCAAAGCGGCTTGTTGATACCAATGCGCGGCTTGAACAAAATTGTGATCAATGCCTCTACCATTTTGGTACATCTGCGCAATTTGGAATTGGGATTCCGCATGGTTTTGCTTAGCCGCTTGGAGATACCATTGCGCGGCTTGCTGAAAATCCCGATTGACGCCCTGACCTTGATGGTACATGCGTGCGATTTGGAATTGAGATTCCACGTCACCTTGCTTAGCGGCTTGTTGATACCAATGCGCAGCTTGCCCAATATCTCGGCTTACACCATTACCATTTTGGTACATCTGTGCGATTTGAACTTGCGCTTTAAGATGCCCTTGCTGAGCGGCTTGCTGATACCACAACGCAGCTTGCGCAATATCCCGATTAACGCCCTGAGAGTACATACCTGCAAGCTGAAATTGCGCTTCCTTGTGCTTTAACGCAGCCGCTTGGGAATACCACTGCACGGCTTGATCAATATCATTTTCCTCATAAGACATGCGTCCAAGTTGAAATTGAGATTCCGCATGCTTTTGCTTGGCCGCTTGGCGATACCAATAGGCCGCTTGCCTCAACATCTGATCAATGCCTTCGCCCTTTTGGTACATGCGTGCAAGTTGAAATTGAGATTCAACATGATTTTGGTCAGCCGCTTGGCGATACCATTGTGCAGCTTGAGCCAAGTTTTGATTAATGCCCTCACCTTTTTGATACATACCTGCGAGCTGGAATTGCGCTTCTGCATGGCTTTGTTCAGCCGCTTGGCGATACCATTGTACTGCTTGAGTCCAATTTCGAGGAACCCCCTCGCCTTCCTAGTATAAACCAGCAACCCGAAATTGCGCCTCCACATGCCCTTGCTCAGCGGCTTGCCGAAATTTTGCGTAGGCTGGGATAAATTCCTTTTTTTCTATAAAATCGCTACCTTGTTGATATAACTCCTTAGCCTCAACAACCTCAACGTCAACAGCAAGTGGTTGAGGAGCGGGAAGCTTGGGTTGAGGTGTTTCTGTTGAGGGTATTATCTGACATCCTGCTAAGATTATGGTTAACAATAAAAGCCGGATTGTGTCGTTTGTCATTGGGTGTATCCTTATGGTTGAATTTGTTGATATTTAACGACAAGGATTGGATAATTGCTGCGGATAAACCAAATCGTTCAATAAAAGCAAAAAATAGTATAAAATTTAGGACTTACGCATTGACAGATGAATGATAAAAGTGATATAGCGTTTCCCGATTGATTGGAGTACAACGGATTACGGGTATAATGAAAGAGGCGACTGAGCAATGAAACGTGTTGCACTTATCATTCCCGATGCTGGACCACTCATTAGCCTTGGTAAAGCGAAAAGTCTTGATATTTTACTCGGATTATATTTAATACGGGCACCGTCAAAACCTTATAAGATGCGCGGTTTATCCTATCGATAATATAATCCTTGTTAATAATAAATCAATTATAACATTTTTTGTACGAAAATTTTGCCCTTGAGAATGTTTTTATAGAACTTTATGATGCATGGGTTAGAACGGAATTTGCGCTGTGAGCCAGATGGATAAACTTGCTATTCCACATTTAGTTTGAAATAATAACTGGTGTTACGCATCCTCGTTCACAAGTCGCAAAGCGTTGCTTTGCACTCCAAAATACGATTGAATTTTTTGGAGTGCAAAGCAACGCTTTGCGACTATGGTTTGTGAACAAGAGTGCGTAACATCAGATAATAATTATCCTGACTTGATTCGTTAATTTTTATCGTTCCAATGTAAAATACAATGCCAAAAAGTGATGAAATAAAAATCTTAAGAATTTTCTAACTCTTTTGATTGGGATTATTGCTATTATTGTTGGTGGGCTTGCAAACCTATATCTTCAGGAGCAAGTTAATGTAGTATTCTGGCTTGGTGTTAGTTTAACAACCATTTTACTTTTTACATCCTTAAAAGTTATGATGAAAATTGAAAAATATCTAAAAGAATTGGGAGAATTATAATGGCAACCATAGCTTTAGTTTTTATTACTGCTTTATTATGTGCGGTACTTGTTTACGGTGCTTTGAAAGTTGGCTAGTGCGAGCGTGTGCTACTTAAAACTATTTGAACTGTGATTTTTATGATTGGTATGACTGACATGAAAATTACACAAATCACAGTTCAAAATATGTCCCCTCAAAAAAAACAACGTGTTTATGTGGAATTTTGTTGACTTCATTGAAGGTGCTTTGATAAATTAATTATTATACTTTTTATGTGTGAATTTTACCCTTAAAAATACCAAGAGGAACTCAGCATGTTTGATGAAGTAGAAAAAATGGTAAACCAACTAAGAAAAACGCCATTATCAGTTTTAACGGTTGGTTTTTTAACGGCTGGTGCGGTGATTGCACCGTACAACGCTCAGGCAGACATGTTATCGGCTGATAAATTTAGTATCTATGGGGATTTTCGTCTGCGCTTTGAAGCTGATTGGGATTACAAGGAGACTCGCACCGGAAAAACTAAAGATGACCGAAATCGTGCCCGCATCCGTGCCCGCGTTGGTATGAAGTATCAGCCCACCGAAAATTTTGAGTACGGGGCTCGCTTGCGTAGCGGTTCTGACGGTAATCATTTATCCCCCCATATTACCATAGTGGACTTTGAAAGCAATAACACCGGGGCGGCGGATTTTAATTTTGATAAGTGGTTTTTAAAGGCGAAATCTAATGGGTTATGGGGCTGGGTTGGTCGCAACAGTCTACCGTTTTGGAAGCAGAACGAAATGTTTTGGGATGATGATGCGATACCAACCGGTATTGCCGCAGGTTATGACATGAAATTTGGTGCAAGTCAACTGGCGCTCAATGCGGGCTATTTAAGCCCGCCGGTGGGCATGCACGCATTCACCGGTCATTTGGGGATTGGTCAAATCGTTTTCTCCACAAAGTTGGGGGAAAATCAAGTGACAGCAGCAGGTGGTTTATTAGCTTTTGAAGCCAATGCTGATAAAGACGGTGGAGATGCCGCACTTCTATGGGATGGTAATGGAGGTAGAGACTACAGCATTTGGATAGGTAGCCTACAAGGCAAATTCAACGTTGGCTTACCATTAACGGTGGGATTAGACTGGATGCACAACGCTGAGGACTATTCTGCAAAACATGTGGATACTATCTGCATAGATCCCAATGATCCTGCCAAAGATAAGGGATGCAGTCGCTCTTTTACTGCTAACAACCACGACGAAACAGATGGTTACGTTTTCTCCATCAAACTTGGAAAATTGAAAGATAAAGGCGACTGGTTGTTGGGTTATCACTATGCCCATATTGAAACCTTTGCTGTCAATTCATCCTACGCACAGGATGATTGGGGACGTTGGGATCCACAGAGCAGCAATATGAAAGGTCACGAGCTAAGGGCAGCTTATAAACCTATAAAAATGTTAAGTATAGTCGCCCGTATTTACATGCTAGAAACGATTACTGGCACAAATAAGGAAGGCAATCGTTTTCGTCTTGATTTTAATTATAAATTTTAGGAAGTAAATAGGGCGGATGACTTATCCACCCAACATGGATTTTTGCTTAAACAAACTCAGCCAATAGCATAAGCGCAGTGGTACAAGCAACAATAAACCAACTCACTTTATCAGCTAATGCAAAATGTACGGGATCATCAAACATTTGTAAGCGCTTTGCTAAAAACCAAACCCGGGTAATCCAATACAAGAGCAGCGGGCAAATCATCCACAAAATCAACGGTGATTGGTAAAGCATAGTTACCTTTTCACTGTTGATATACAATGCAAATACTAACACTGCTAGATAACCACTTGTCGTTCCTACATTGGCTATCATGCTTATATCATTGACTTCATAGTCACGGTTTTTAAGCGTTTTTTGCTCATGCGATTGTTGCAATTCTACATAGCGTTTGAGAAAAGCTAAACTAATAAAAATAAACATGGAAAAAGCCAGCAACCACGATGAAAGTGGAACAGCAACAACGATACCACCTGCAAATATCCGAAGTGTGTACAACCCCGCCAATACGAAAACATCTACAATCACTTTATATTTGAAATAAAATGAATAAGCGATTGTGGACAGCAGATACAAACTAAGCAGGCTACTAAAAGTCAAGGGTAACCACCAAAACGATACCAAAAAACTTAAACTGATCAAAACCACAAAGAAGGGTAAACCATACTGTATTGGCACAAGCCCTGCGGCAAATGGGCGGCGTCTTTTGGTTGGATGCGCACGATCAGCTGCTAAATCCAATAAATCATTTAAGATATAGCCCGCTGAGGCGGTGAGACTGAAAGCAATAAAAGCCAATAATGCATTTTCCAATTTGGCGAAGTCCAGCAACTGATGAGACAATGCCAATGGCAATAAAATCAGCACATTTTTGACCCATTGATGGGGGCGCAGCGTTTTTAACCAAATCAGCCACGTTGCTTTGGGCGCGGCAAATACCTTTTTACATTGGATTTTTTTAGCTAAGGCAGGGCTTGGCGCGACTAAAAATCTCTCATGGGCTGCCTGTAAAATGGGCAAGTCTGCATGGGAATCCCCGATATAGTTATAGCTACCAAAACGTTGTGTCAGTGCATCACGTTTAGTCGTGCCTTTCATATTGGTGTGGGCATCGCTGGCAATGACCTCATCAAATAGTTTCAAATGATCAGCAACAGCTTGTGCAATTTTTTGATGCGCTGCCGTTGCTAATACCAACAAACGCCCATTGTTTTTTTCCTCTCGTAAAAAGGCTAACAAATTGTCGCGGTAAGGTAGGGTGGCTACATTTAGAGTGACTTGTTGAACAATTTGATGTTTGAAATAAGCTTTGCCCTTAATTAACCAGAAGGGTAGCGAAAAACAGAACAAGAAATTATGCCTCAACAATAACAACACACTTTCCCATAAGGTATCGGTGGCAACCAATGTGCCATCTAAATCGACGCATAAAGGTGTTAAAGAATTTATGAATGTTGCACTTTTAGGAAAGTCGTGCATAATAAGCGGAGTTTTAACTTTAAGAGAAATGTATGCCAAAAGAAGACAGTATTGAAATGCAGGGTAAGGTGGTCGAAACGTTACCTAACACCATGTTTCGCGTTGAGTTGGAAAATGGTCATGTTGTAACTGCCCATATTTCAGGGCGGATGCGCAAACATTACATCCGCATATTAACCGGCGATAAAGTCACCGTGCAGTTGACACCTTATGATTTGACAAAGGGTCGTATTACTTATCGTGCTCGCAATTAAGGAACTTGGAAAAAATACCCCCGCCTCAGAATAAATTCTGAGGCACTATCCTGAAATGCCTTTAGTTAGCTCACAGCAAGGGGAATATTTTTTTCCAAGTCCCTAAGACGTATATCGTCTAGCAATCCACTGCTTGCTGCTTCCACTAAATCTAACACATGCTCAAAACCGTGTGTTCCTCCATAATAGGGATCAGGGACATCTTGCTGTTTTATTTCTGGCGCAAAACTCAGGAATAAATGCAGTTTGTTTGCATGTTCTGGCGGACATAAAGATTGTAAAATCTCATAATTATTTCTGTCCATCGCTAACACATAATCAAACTTGCTAAAATCAGCCTGAGTCACTTTACGAGCCCGTAAGCCGCTTAAATCAATACCACGTTTAAGCGCGGCGGCTTGTGCACGTGAATCAGGTGATTCACCGATATGGTAAGCATGTGTACCAGCGGAATCTATGCGAATTTTATCGCTTAATTTTGCTTTTTTTACCAAATCGGTAAACACACCATCGGCGGTAGGAGAGCGGCAAATGTTACCCATGCAAACAAATAATACATTAATCATAGTCATTTTTTATTAGTCATGTTGCTTCGCACGTTTTTCTCACCTAGAATTTTTCGTTTTTAACTTTTCGACTTCTTCCAAAGTTAAATGACGTGCCTCATCTGCCAACATCATGGGGATACCATCACGAATCGGATAAGCCAATCGTGAACTTTTGCAAAGTAGCTCTTGATTGTCTCTATCGTAAACCAAAGGGCTTTGAGTCACAGGGCAAACTAAAATATCAAGCAGCCATTGATCCATTTTTTATCCTTTCTAGTAAATGCTCACCAAATTTGCTAGGCAAGCGTGCTTCTATGGGCAAATACCAATGCTGTGCGCCAGCAAAATGTTGACATTTGACGGCATCTTTTTCAGTCATAATCACAGGCAGGTTATCATCAAACTGAATATCAAATTGGCGATAATTATAATGATCCTGAAATTCATGGCAATGTATAATTAACCCACGATCACGCAAACTATTAAAAAACAGCGCAGGATGACCAACACCAGCAATGGCATGTACAGTTTGACCCCGTAATTTTGATAAATCTTGTGAAATATTATCATTCACAACGCACCGCAAGGGTTTTATGTCATATTGCATGGAAACACACCCCTCAATAAATTGACCTTTACTCACAATAAAATCAATTTCTTGAAGACGGCTCACCGGCTCGCGCAAAGGTCCAGCCGGTAAACAATACTGATTACCAAAACGGCGTGCACCATCAACGACAACCATCTCAATGTCGCGCTGCAAGGCATAATGTTGTAAACCATCATCGCTGATAATCAGATTGCAATTTTCTAATAGGCTTTGTACCGCAACAATGCGCCGAGGGGCAACCACAACCGGGCAACCACTTTGGCGTGCTAACAACACAGGCTCATCACCCACAATGCGTGGATCACTGTCAGGGTAGACAGTTTGTGGCCACTTTTGGGCTTGCCCCCCATAACCTCGGCTAACGATGCCTGGCTTAAACCCTTTTTTTGTCAAAAACTTTGACAACCAAATGACTAAAGGCGTTTTGCCAGTCCCCCCAACGGTGATATTACCAACAACAATAACAGGCACCGGCACATGATGACTAGTCAATAGCGCATGTTTATAGGCTTGCCGACGCGCCCCAACGACGGCGCAAAACAACCAAGATAATGGGGCTAAAGCAAATCTTAAAGGATGGTTGTTGTACCAAATGTTGTCAAATTTCATTAAAAGGCCGTTTTAATTTCAAATACTTAACTACAATATGTCATCAATTTCAAATATTCTCAGTTATCAAAAAGCACTCTTTTTATTAATATTTTACCATTTTGTAAAGTGTAAATGCCATGACTGAATTTGATGTTATTGCCCGTTATTTTAGCCAAGATTTTCCCAAACGTGCCGATGTGACTTTAGAGATAGGCGATGATGCTGCCCTATGTTCAATGCCACCGGATATGCAACTTGCCATTGCCATTGATACCTTAGTAGAAGGCGTACATTTTCCTACCATGACGCGCCCTGAAGACATTGGCTATAAAGCCCTTGCCGTTAATCTCAGCGATTTAGCCGCCATGGGGGCAACCCCTGCCTGGATGACTTTAGCATTAACTTGTCCGCAAGTCGATGAGGTTTGGTTGACCAAATTCAGTGCTGGACTCAGGGAATTGGCTAAAATTGCCCAAATCAGCTTAATCGGTGGAGATACCACCAGTGGACCCTTGACAATCACGGTGCAAGTGACGGGTTTTGTGCCACCCTATGCCGCATTACAACGGCGCGGCGCTCAACCCGGTGACGGCATTTATGTGACAGGCACCCTTGGTGATGCTGGACTTGGCTTAGCCTCACTACAAAAACGGATTGTATTGCCGCGCCCGGTGCTAAAATTTGTCGAATCACGCTTAAATAGACCCACACCACGATTGCATGAAGGCCAAGCGTTGCAAAGGATTGCCAATAGTGCCATTGACATATCTGATGGATTAGCGGCAGATTTAGGGCATATTTTAAGTGCCAGCGCAGTTGGCGCATCGCTACAACTAGAAAATTTGCCCTTATCAAGTGCCTTACGTGATTATTTATCCCCAGAAAGTGCATGGAATTTTGCTTTAAGTGCGGGAGATGATTATGAATTGTGTTTTACTGTACCAGCTAAAAGCGGATTCATATACCCGCATTGGCACAATAGAAAGGGAACCAGGATTACGTTGCCGAGATGCCAAAGGACAACTATTCAGCCCTCAACGAACAGGCTATCAACACTTTATCAAATTAAATATTGAAAAAAGTCTTAGAAAGCCACTGAGTCGTTCAAGAAAATAATTTGAACTGTGATTTATGTGATTGATCTGATTATTATGAGGGGGCTA
>CAYFOB010000043.1:10875-14927 GCA_964344525.1 uncultured Thiomargarita sp. | reverse complement strand
TTGCAACAAGTTATCGCACATTGTATTGCTTATGGTGCTATGACAGCTGGAAAAATCACCAAAACTAAATTGGCTAAGCTGGTGAGTTTTTCAAAAATTTAGAAAAGCGTCGTACAGAAACTGAAGCATGGAAAAATTTAATAAAAAATCATTTTTCTGAAATTTTGGAAAAACTAAATGATCCTTATAATCAAGCTTCAGACAATGGTTTACAAAAGGCGCTCATTTTGTTAGAGGAATTGAAATATGGCTTTTAGCGACTTTAAAAACATTGCCGAAGTACAGAAAAAATATCATATCAAATACCAAGAAAAACTTTTTCTGACCACCAAAGAAATACAACCATCAGAAAGTTTTTTAAGTGACTTGGAGTTTTATAAAGAAAATCTTGATATTTTTAGTTCAGAAGCGTCACGTTGTGAAATTATCATTTCTCCCATTTTAAGAGAAGTGTATAAAAAATATTATTTAAAATGTTCCTTCTGGATTCAAAAAAGTATCTATTATGATCAAACGCTTTCTGGTACACCAGATTATATTTTTTCATCGCGTTCTGAGTTAGGTAAAACAGTATTAGAAAAACCAATACTCATTGTCGTTGAAGCTAAAAAAAATGATTTTGAACAAGGTTGGGGGCAATGTTTAGCAGAATTAGTTGCTTCACAAAAAATCAATGACGATTTTGAGCACCCGATTTATGGCAATTTGGAAAAATAGAAAAAGATGTATTTGTTAAGGATACAGAAAATTTTACAATTGATAAGTTAGGGCAATTGTATGGGGCATTAACTTATGTGGTTCAATTGACTGGACTTGATTATGACAAACGATCCACTTTGTAAATATACGACTGAAGAACTCAAAAATTTAGAAAGAAACGGCGGCAATAAAACTGATTGGCAACGTGTACATAAAATGACTGATAAAGAGATTAGATATGATGAGGATTCACCGGAAATCACCGAAAAAACGATTTCCAAAGCTATTGTATATCAAAGGAAAAAAACTCATAACTCTGGAGATAATAATGCAAGCTATTGAATTTACATCTCAAATTAAAAATGGAATGATACCTATCCCAGCGCATTACAAGGATTGTTTTAAAAAAACTGTTAGGATTATTTTATTGACGCAAGAATTACCAAATATTTCGTCAAATAAACAAGATACTTGGTTGGGATGTATGTCCAATACAGGGCAAATTCTTGGCGATATAGTTTCCCCAATAGATGATAACTTTAATGACACAAAATGATGATGAAGAATTATATGGCATTTCAGCAAGAGCGCTTTTGCGTGGATTAAAAACTTCTCAAATTTTAAAGCACAACGAAACACTTAAACAGCAAGGTAACGCTTTAGATGAGGAATTGTTAAAAGATAAAGGCGCAGTAAAAGAAGTTGAATATTATGCCAATGCTCTTGGCAATTTAAATATCATTGATAATATTTTAGTAGGTGGCATTGAAGGTTCTTGTGCTCTAAAGCACGAGCTGGTGGAATTAAGCGCTTTACAAGGTGCAGGTTATGATATTTATAATGCTAATGACATAGAAATTATTGTGCAACAATTTAAACAAGCCTTCAAAACTTCGTTGCCACAGCAATTTATTCCATTTCATTTAGAGGCTCTAAAAGCAGAACTAGAATATGCACAAGAAAAGTTACGTGCAAAAAAGATTGAAGTTGGCTTGGGTATGATTGCAAAAGCCTTGTATCATTTAGATGTAGAGGAAGAAAGCCTTGAGAGAGGATTGACGGAAAAATTAGACAAAACAATGATTGAATTAGATGCCTTGAATATTAATTATCCATCCGGTGAACCTATTCCTGAGGAGTTGAAAAATGCGTTATAAATATAAACCTGTCTTTGATGGTAATGAATTAATTGCATTTGCGTATTTAAATGGTGATTGTGTACAACATTATTACATTAAGCCATTTTCTTGTGTTTCGGAACTAGCGCATGCACCTAAAAATGGTCATAAACAAGTTATCATTAAAAACTTAGATGAAATCACTGAAAAGGATTATCCACAAGAAGTACAAACTCAGCTCAAGCTGTGGCACTTAGGAGAAGAGGCTTTAACTGACGATTTGCCAGTCTTAAAACAGGGTATCAATCTTGAACAATTGCGAGAATTTCGTAATTGGTTTCGCCACAAAGCGAATGCTTTTAACACTAAACAGATTTAGTGCTTTGATAAAATAAGGAATTATAAAAACTTTTTTTTTGAAAGTTGTATTTGTTAAGGATACAGAAAATTTTACAATTGTTGCAATCCTAAAATATATTGAAGATGAATTGTTTAGATTTATTTAGAGGGTGTGGTGGCTTTAGCTTAGGTTTTCAACGCGCTGGAATAGAAGTACTTGCCGCAATAGATCATTGGCAGGAGGCATTAACAATCTACAGGGCTAATTTTGACCACGATGCCATTTTGCATGATTTAACTGATGAAGTGGGTGCAATTAAGATCATTTAAAGATACAATCCTGATATGCTGATAGGTGGCCCCCTTGTCAAGACTTTTCTAATGCTGGTAAAAGGGATGAAACCATTGGACGGGCTGATTTGACTTATTCTTTCACGAATATTGTTTGTGGATACAAACCTAAATGGTTTGTGATGGAAAATGTCGAACGAATAAAAAAAAGTTATATCCTTAAAAAAATATCCACTCAATTTCAAGAACAAGGATATGATTTAACTGCTGTTATATTGGATGCATCATACTGTGGCACTCCCCAAGCCAGGAATAGATTTTTTTTAATTGGACTTTATGGGGGAAAAAATAACTTATTAAATAATATATTGCTTGAAGGGCTATCAAACAAGCCAATGACTATAATGGATTATTTAGGTGATTCATTAGGAATCACATATTATTATAGACACCCTAGAAATTACAACAGGAGAGGTATTTTCAGCGTTTACGAACAGAGTCCAACAATTAGAGGAGTTAATAGACCCCTGCCAAGCGGTTACAAAAAGCATCGTGCCGATCCAAAAAAAGCGGATTTAAAAAAAATCAGACCATTGACAACAATAGAAAGGAGCTATATTCAAACTTTTCCAAAAGCGTTTAAGTTTGAAGGGACCAAAACCAATCTTGAACAGATGATTGGTAATGCAGTTCCAGTCAATTTAGCAAAATTTGTTGCAAGTCGTATCCTAAAATATATTGAAGGCGATTATGTTAAGCAACCTAGCCTATTTGATGAGAAACCAATGTTTGAGATACCTAATAAGGTGTTGCATAGGATGGCAATGCGTTAATATACATGTCAAGTGGTAAACAACTTTTATTGTTTGAACCCTGATAATAAGGATTAAAAAGATTATAAGGCTAATCCTTGCTTATCAAGGTTCAGACAAAGTTACACATCGCGTTTAGTTTTACACGGATAAAAAATAATGGTAACAATAGAAATAGACGGCAAATCCTACCAAGCTGAAGCCGGGCAAATGCTGATTGAAATAACAGATGCTAATGGGATTAATATCCCACGCTTCTGTTATCACAAAAAGCTATCGGTGGCGGCTAACTGTCGTATGTGCTTGGTAGATGTAGAAAGAGCGCCTAAACCAATGCCCGCCTGCGCCACGCCGGTGATGGATGGTATGAAGGTGCGAACACGCTCAGAGAAAGCGTTCTCTGCCCAAAAGGCGGTGATGGAATTTTTGCTCATTAATCACCCTTTAGATTGTCCGGTTTGTGATCAAGGGGGAGAGTGTGAGTTGCAAGATAACGCCATGGGTTATGGCAATGATGTGTCGCGCTATCAAGAGGGCAAGCGGGTTGTTTTTGATAAAAATTTAGGTCCGCTGATTGCCACCGAGATGACGCGCTGCATTCATTGCACCCGTTGTGTGCGTTTTAGTCAAGAAATCAGTGGTCTTCAAGAGATGGGGGCTCCAGGGCGAGGTGAGCATACCAAGATTGGAACCTATATTGAAAAAAATGTCACCTCCGAATTGTCAGGTAATATGATTGATTTATGTCCTGTTGGTGCCTTAACCTCTAAACCCTTCCGTTTTTCGGCACGCG
>CAYFOB010000043.1:6928-10865 GCA_964344525.1 uncultured Thiomargarita sp. | reverse complement strand
TCTCCCCATGATGTGGTCGGTGCTAATATTCATTTACATACTCGCCGTAATCAAGTCCTGCGGGTTGCGCCAAAAGAAAATGAGGCGGTGAATGAAGTTTGGATTTCTGATCGGGATCGTTTTAGTTATCAAGGGATTATTGCCGAAGATCGTTTGATGACCCCCATGATCAAAAAAGACAGCACTTGGCTACCAACAGATTGGGAAAATGCTTTAGCTTTTGCTGCTGAAGGTCTCAAAAAAGTAATAGCTGCGCATGGCGCGAATTCTGTCGGTGCCTTAGTCTCTCCTACGGCCACCATAGAAGAGCTCTATTTATTACAAAAATTGATGCGGGGCATGGGTAGCCAAAACATTGATCATCGTTTGCGCCAAATGGATTTCACTGATCAGAATGAAGCGCCATTATTTCCCTATTTGGGGCAAGCCATTGCTGATTTGGAACAGTGCGATGCCGCTTTAGTGATTGGCTCACATATTCGCAAAGAGCAACCCTTGCTTAATCACCGCTTACGTAAAGCCACTTTGCGCGGCGCTAAAGTGATGTTAGTCAATGCCGTTGACTATGAATTTAATCTGCCCATTGCTGAAAAAATCATTGCCACACCTGGCACTTGGGTAGAAAATTTAGCAGGCATTGCCAAAGCCTTATTGGAAAATGGCGGCTCTACTGAGATGGAAAAATTATTGGCTAACATTTCAGTCGATGATCACCAACGTGCAATTGCACACTCTTTGTGTACAGGTGACAAGCGAACGGTATTGCTTGGGCATTTAGCCACCGCACATCCACAATTTTCAATGATTCGTGCTTTGGCAGCTACCATAGCACAATTAAGTGGTGCTCAATTAGGCTATTTGGGAGAAGCGGGCAATACATCAGGCGCTTGGTTAGCGGGTGCTTTACCACATAGAGGGGCTGGGGGTGAATCCATCAGTGCAGCGGGACTTGATGCACATAACATGCTCACTCAAGGCATGAAAGGCTATGTGCTACTTGGATTTGAGCCCGAATTGGATAGTTGGAATGGCGCAGCAGCATTGGCAGCGCTTAATAAAGCCGATTTTGTGGTGTCATTAAGCGCCTATCATACACCCGCAATGGAAAGTTATGCAGATGTGATTTTACCCATCGCCTTATTTGCAGAAACCTCAGGGACTTATGTCAACGGTGAAGGCTTATGGCAAAGTTTTAACGGCGTTGTCAGCCCACAGGGTGAAGCGCGTCCAGCTTGGAAAATTTTACGGGTTTTAGGTAATTTGTTTGAGCTGAACGGATTTGATTATATGTCCTCTGATCAAGTGCGCGATGACTTGCGTGCTTTAATCGGTGAAAAAGTGGCTGATAATCAAAAAGCGTGGAAAATGCCGAATAGTTTGACCATTGAGCTTGCTAAAGGATTGCAACGCATCAGTGAAATGCCAATTTATTCCGTTGATGCTTTAGTGCGCCGTGCCAGCGCATTGCAACAAACACAAGATGCTCAAATAACCAATGGTGTGCATATCAATGCGAAGGTTGCTGCCCAATTGAATTTGGCTGATCAAGTCCAAGTCAAACAGAATGAGGCGTCTGTTACCTTACCTTTGGTTATTGATGATCGTGTCCCTGATGACGGTGTGTTGATTTACGCGGGACAAGTCGCCAACCTAGAATTGGGGGCTTGGCATGGACAAATTGAACTGAGCGCTGCAACTTAAAAGGACCTCTTATAATGGAAGCATTGCTTTACTTAATCGTAACAGTTGTCAAAATTGTTGTTATTGTAGTACCCATACTGTTATGTGTGGCTTATTTGACTTATGCAGAACGCAAAATCATTGGTTACATGCAGGTGCGTATTGGTCCTAATCGGGTTGGACCACGTGGTTGGCTGCAACCCATTGCCGATACTGTGAAGTTGATGTTTAAAGAAGTCATCATCCCTTCAAATTCTAACCGTTTTTTATTTGTGATTGCGCCGATGTTAGTGATTGCACCCGCTTTAGCGGCCTGGGCAGTCATTCCATTTAGCGACGGTGTGGTATTGGCAAACATTAACGCAGGATTATTATACATCCTCGCCATGACTTCTCTAGGCGTGTATGGCATACTCATTGCGGGGTGGGCTTCTAATTCTAAATATGCTTTTTTGAGTACACTACGCTCTGCTGCGCAAATTGTATCCTACGAAATTGCAATGGGTTTTGCCTTAGTCGGTGTCTTAATGGCGGCTGGCAGCTTAAATATCAGTGAGATTGTGTTAGCACAAAAAGGCGGCATATTACATTGGTATTGGTTGCCACTTTTGCCATTGCTTGCCATCTATTTTATTTCAGGGGTAGCAGAAACCAATCGTGCGCCTTTTGACTTGGCGGAAGGGGAATCTGAAATTGTGGCGGGTTTTCATGTTGAATACTCTGGCATGCTATTTGCCATATTCTTTTTGGCAGAATATGCCAATATGATTTTAATAGCCACCTTGGCTGCCATTATGTTTTTAGGCGGTTGGCTGTCACCTTTTCAAGGGACTTTTTTAGAGGGTGCTTTTACGTGGGTGCCAGGCTTGTTTTGGTTAATCGCTAAAGTTTCCTTATTTTTATTATTGTTTTTATGGTTTCGAGCCACTTTTCCACGTTATCGTTATGATCAACTCATGCGTTTAGGTTGGAAAGTGTTTATTCCCATCACCTTAGTATGGATAGTCGTGCTCGGTGTTGCCATACTTGCAAAGCTGCCACCTTGGTTTGCATGAGGAAAATTTGGTATGAAGGCTGTCAAAGACTATATTAAGAGACTATTTCTGTGGGAATTATTCCAAGGTTTAAGTGTGACAGGTAGGTATCTATTTGCCAAAAAGATTACTGTACAATATCCAGAGGAAAAAACCCCACAGTCACACCGTTTCCGGGGGCGCCATGCACTACGGCGTTACCCTAATGGCGAAGAACGTTGTATTGCTTGCAAATTGTGTGAGGCTGTATGCCCCGCGCTGGCTATTACCATTGAAGCAAAACCCCGCGAAGATGGCACACGCCGTACCACTCGCTATGATATTGATTTAACCAAGTGCATTTTTTGTGGTTTTTGTGAAGAATCTTGTCCTGTTGATTCTATCGTTGAAACACGGGTGTTTGAATATCATGGAGACCAACGCGGTGATTTGTTGATGACTAAGGACAAATTATTAGCCGCTGGGGATGAGTTAGAAAAACAATTAGCGGCTGATAGAGCACTTGATGCACGTTATCGCTAAGGAGGACACTTCTATGCAATCGTCTATCAAGCGAGTTTTCTTTGCGATTTTACTTGTCGTGTCTGTGACTGCACAATCAGAACAGACTGAAAAATACTACGAAAGCGGTGCTCTGCAATTTGAACACAATTATCAAAATGGCAAATTGCATGGGATCACCAAGGAGTATTATGAAACCGGTGAACTCAAAACGGAACTCACATACAGGGCTGGTGATTTAGTCGCCAAAAAAGAATTTCGTCGTGATGGTAGTCCAGGCAATGAATTCAAATATGAAAGCGGCAAGAAAATTGAAATCCAAAGAACTTATTACCCAACCGGTGAGCTTTTCCGTGTACGTCCCTATGTGGATGGTAAAATCGAAGGGGTAGAAGTTGACTATGCCCCAAATGGTCAAAAGAAAGCCGAACGAAACTATATCAATGGTCTCAAACAAGGCAGTGCAAGAGGTTACTATTTAAGTAATGGTAAATTGCAAGGAGACTGGATATTCAAAGATGGTGAACCCGTGGCGGCCACTCTGTTCTATAGCACTGGAGAAAAGTGGTTAGAACACGAGGATTTTGATGAAAAAGGTCGATTACACGGCACCAGCAAGGAATATAATAAAGAAGGGAAGCTGATGGCAATCAGGCATTACGAAAGGAATGATATGGTAGAAAGAACAAGACTTAATCCTTGGTTGCGCTGGTTTTGGGAAT
>CAYFOB010000043.1:5635-6918 GCA_964344525.1 uncultured Thiomargarita sp. | reverse complement strand
AACTTGACAGATTTCTGTCAGGTTTTTACTGAAAACGAGAACAACTGCATGATAAAATTCATTTTTTACTTATTCGCACTCATCTTGATATTTGCTGCCATTCGCGTCATTACGGTGAAAAACCCAGTCCATGCCGCTTTATTTCTTGTCTTGGCATTTTTTTCTTCAGCCGCAATTTGGTTATTATTGCATGCGGAATTTCTTGCTATTGCGTTGATCTTGGTTTATGTGGGTGCCGTCATGGTGCTGTTTTTGTTTGTCTTGATGATGCTTGATATCAATGTTGCTCCTCTACGAGAAGGCTTTGTGCGTTATTTTCCAGTTGCTATATTTGTTGGTGCATTGATTTTACTGGAAATGAGTTTAGTCCTTGGCGCATGGCATCAAGCGCCTCCCGAAACGGTAGCGAGCACATTGCCAAATACCCAAGCGTTGGGACAAGTGCTATATACTGAGTACGTCTATCCTTTTGAAATCGCTGCTGCCATTTTATTGGTTGCTATGGTTGCCGCCATTGCTTTAACGATGCGCCCACACACACGCTCAAAATACCAAAAGCCTGAACAACAAGTGAGTGTGCGTCGTGAAGATCGTGTTCGACTTGTCAAAATGCCAGCTGAGGAATAAACCATTATGCCAGAATTACATGATTTTTTGATTTTAGGCGCTGTATTATTTTGCCTGAGTGTGACAGGCATTTTTTTAAATCGCAAAAACCTCCTGATCCTGCTGATGTGTATTGAGCTGATGTTGTTATCAGTCAATATGAATTTCATTGCCTTTTCTTACTTTAATGCGGATATTGCAGGGCAAGTTTTTGTCTTTTTTATTCTCACCGTGGCTGCAGCGGAATCAGCCATTGGTTTAGCGATTTTAGTGGTGTTATTCCGTAATAAAAATACCATTAATGTTAATGATCTTGACACAATGAAAGGGTGATTGGGATAAAACGAGATGCAAAATATTTCTCTTGCTATTGTATTAGCACCCCTGATTGGGGCAATTATTGCTGGACTATTTGGTGTCAGTCGGCACGTCGCTCATCGGGTGACTATCGGCGCCGTCTTCCTGTCTTTTTGTCTTTCAGTCTATGTGTTTTATCTTATCATTATCGCGGGACATGCACCGTATAATGAAACTTTATACACATGGCTAGAAGCCGGAGGAATTCGACTTGAAATCGGCTTTATGATTGATTCGCTAACAGCGTTGATGATGCTTGTAGTTACCTTTGTCTCGTTGATGGTACATATTTATACCATTGGTTATATGCGCGACGATCC
>CAYFOB010000043.1:0-5611 GCA_964344525.1 uncultured Thiomargarita sp. | reverse complement strand
TACCTTTTCCATGCTGATGCTGGTAATGTCCAATAACTTTGTACAGTTATTTTTTGGCTGGGAAGCGGTAGGCTTAGTGTCTTATTTGCTCATCGGTTTTTGGTTTACCAGAGACACCGCCATTTATGCCAATTTGAAAGCATTTTTAGTGAATCGTGTTGGGGATTTTGGCTTTGCTTTAGGCATTGCAGCAGTATTGATGACTTTTAATAGTCTTAACTATGCGGAAGTTTTTGGACTGGCTCAGAGTGGTCAAGATATGGGGACTATCAGCATTTTTTCTGGTACTGAATGGTCAATGATCACTGTGATTTGTATTTTGCTGTTTGTCGGTGCTATGGGGAAATCCGCACAATTTCCTTTACATGTTTGGTTACCAGACTCAATGGAAGGTCCAACACCCATTTCTGCCTTGATTCATGCTGCAACGATGGTGACGGCAGGTATTTTCATGGTAGCGCGGATGTCGCCATTGTTTGAATTGAGTGAAACAGCACTCAGTTTTGTGCTCGTGATTGGTGCGATTACCGCATTTTTTATGGGACTTCTGGGCATCGTGCAAAACGACATCAAACGGGTTGTGGCTTATTCTACCCTGTCACAATTAGGGTATATGACGGTAGCTTTAGGCGTATCGGCTTATACTGCGGGCATTTTCCATTTGATGACGCATGCGTTTTTTAAAGCCCTGTTATTCTTAGGCGCAGGTTCTGTGATCATAGCGATGCATCATGAACAAGATATGCGTAAAATGGGCGGACTGAAAAAATATATGCCGATTACCTATTGGACCGTCTTAATTGGTTCATTGGCATTGATTGGCTTTCCTGGCTTTGCTGGCTTTTTCTCCAAAGATGCTATTATTGAGGCAGCCCATCATGCCGTTGAAGCAGAACGGGCAGGCGCTGGATTTGCTTATTATGCCATTTTGTTAGGTGTGTTTATCACAGCCTTATATACTTTCCGTATGTTTTTCTTAACTTTTCACGGAAAGGAACGTATGGATGAACATACCCGCGAACATTTGCATGAATCACCGTGGGTGGTAACGTTACCGCTCGTCTTATTGGCAATTCCTTCTATATTTATTGGATTGCTCACGATTGAGCCGTTGCTATTTGGTCAGTATTTTGGAGAAGCAATTTTTGTTGCTCATAACCCCTTTGATCCAGAACACTATCATGGAGTTTTTAGTTTTATTGGACATGGGTTATTACAACCACCCTTTTGGTTAGCCATGGCAGGTGTCGTTACAGCCGCTTTTTTTTACTTAATGCGCCCAGAATTGCCAGGTATGATTGCTGAACGTACCCAATTCATTTACAAAATATTGGTTGATAAATACGGCTTTGATAGATTTAATGATTGGTTTTTTGCCGGTGGCGCACGTCGCGTTGGCTCGGGATTGTGGCAAATGGGTGATGTTAAAATGATTGATGGCTTGGTGAATGGCTCTGCTAATGTCGTTGGTTGGTTTTCTAGTATTGTCCGTCAAGTCCAAACAGGCTTTTTGTATCACTATGCTTTTGCCATGATTGTTGGACTTGCAGTGCTACTTGGCCTCTTTGTGTTTGGTAGTGCTCAATAAACTTTTCGTTCCCACGCAGGCGCGTGGGAACTAGAAAATAATCTCTCCTCAAACCTTCCCCAACACTTAAATTCTTTATAACTGATATGTTTGCAGATTTTTCCTTACTAAGCCTACTGATTTGGTTACCTATTTTGGGCGGCATTTGGGTATTAATTATTGGAGACAAACAACCCTCCGTTGTTCGCCCCATTGCATTGCTTGTATCACTAATCACATTTTTGCTGTCATTGCCACTGTATTTTGGTTTTGATACGACGACGCATGCCATGCAATTTACCGAAAAATTGTCTTGGATACCTGCTTTTGGTATAGAGTATCACTTGGGTGTGGATGGTATTTCTATGCCTTTGATTATATTGACAACTTTTACCACTGTGTTAGTTGTTTTGGCAGGTTGGGAAGTCATCCAATATAAGCCTGCCCAATATATGGCCGCTTTTTTGATCATGGAAGGCTTGATGAATGGCGTATTTTCCGCCTTGGATGCGATTTTATTCTATGTTTTATGGGAAGCCATATTGATACCCATGTTTCTAATCATTGGAATCTGGGGAGGACCACGGCGCGTCTATGCCATGATCAAGTTTTTCCTCTACACCTTTTTAGGCTCAGTTTTCATGCTAGTGTCATTGCTGTATCTGTATTTTCAAGCAGACAGCTTTGCCATATTGGATTTCCACAAACTCGCCATTCCAATGACGGCTCAAATTTTGATCTTCATGGCATTCCTGATCGCTTTTGCCGTCAAAGTTCCTATGTGGCCAGTACATACCTGGTTGCCTGATGCCCACGTTGAAGCCCCAACGGGCGGCTCCGTGATTTTGGCAGCGATTATGTTAAAAATGGGTGGTTATGGATTCTTGCGCTTTAGCTTGCCCATCACACCTGATGCTAGTCGAGAATTGGATTGGTTGATCATTGCCCTGTCCCTCGTTGCCATCATTTACATTTCTTTTGTTGCCCTAGTGCAGCAAGATATGAAAAAGCTCATTGCCTATTCATCCATCTCCCACATGGGATTTGCGACACTCGGCTTTTTCATCGGCTTTATGATTTATAAAAACACTGGCTCAGTGGACGGCGGAGCAATGGCAATGGAAGGCGGCATGGTGCAAATGATTTCACATGGATTCATTTCTGGCGCATTATTCCTTTGTGTTGGCGTGTTGTATGATCGCATGCATAGCCGTCAAATTGCTGATTACGGCGGCGTTGCGAATACTATGCCACGTTTTGCCATGTTTGCAGTCCTTTTTGCGATGGCTAACTCAGGCTTACCAGCCACCTCAGGCTTTGTGGGTGAATTTTTAGTGATTATTGCCTCATTTAAAGCCAATTTCTGGATAGCCTTTGCCGCAGCCACCATTATGATTCTAGGCGCCGCTTACACATTATGGATGGTCAAACGAGTATTTTATGGCGCAGTCGCCAATGACAATGTGGCCAAGCTAAAAGACATCAATGGGCGTGAAACCTTGATTCTCACCATTTTAGCCATTGTTGTATTGCTATTTGGCATTTGGCCAGCGCCGATGCTAGAAGTTATGCACGCAACGGTGCAGAATTTGGTGGAACATATTTCGGTGTCAAAAATTCCGATGTAATATTCCATGAGTACAACGAATGAGGAAATAAGCGAATAATTCGTTTATTTCTTCAATTCGGTGCACTGTTCAAAATTAATTGGAAAAAAGCTTATAATGCCTGTTGTTTTCAGATATAAAGGTTACCGTTTTTTCTTTTTTTCTAACGAAGGAATTCCCCTTGAACCTTCTCATATTCATGTAAGAAAAGGCAAATCAATTGCCAACTATTACGGGTTGTTAAACAAAATAAAGAATTGATTGAAAGGAAATGGGATGAATATTTTGGCTCATAAACCACTTGCAAAAAAAGTGGAATTTGATTCAAACATGATGTGGCTAGAATTAAGCGATGGGCGAAAATTGGGAGTGCCACTTGCCTATTTTCCACGCTTACTTGATGCATCGAATGAACAACGTCAATTATATGAAATCAGCGGCGGTGGAACGGGACTTCATTGGGATGAAATTGATGAAGATATCAATGTTGAATATCTGTTAATGGGTTTTGGAGATAGAACATTTTCGCAATCAGAACTTTTAGCCGCGTAACTCAAGCTTTGGGGGTGCATTTAAGCACCATAAAGACTTAATGTCCAAGAAAAAATAACTGGCACAAATTCTTCTTTTTTTCTCTTTTTCAATGCTATACTGCGCACCGTCACAATTTGCGTGTTTGAATCAGAATTTAAGACAGTGTGTAGTATAGAGTCGCCAACTGGCGAAGTACTTCCTTTCCAATCTGTTTGGCCTCTACGTTCCCAAAATACGCTCTAGCGAACTCTCAACTTCCTATACTTTTTCATGTTTTTATTTGGTTTCTATGAATCCTGAAAATACCTACATTAAAAAAATCCTACAAGCCCGCGTTTATGATGTTGCAGATAAAACCCGTTTGGATTATGCCACAAATCTTTCACAGCGTCTTGATAATCATATTTGGATTAAACGCGAAGATATGCAGCCGGTGTTTTCTTTTAAATTGCGGGGGGCCTATAACAAAATTGCTAATTTACCTCAAGATATTTTGGCTAAAGGTGTCATCGCTGCTTCTGCTGGCAATCATGCTCAAGGTGTGGCTTTGTCTGCGGCAAAATTAGGCATCCCTGCCGTCATTGTTATGCCCAAAACAACACCTGAAATTAAAGTTTCTGCAGTGCTAAATCGTGGGGCAGAGGTGATATTGCATGGCACAACATACGATGATGCCAGTAAGCATGCCCAACATTTGGTTGAGCAACAAGGCTTGACTTATGTGCATCCTTATGATGATGTTGAAGTGATTGCCGGGCAAGGAACTATTGGCATGGAAATTTTGCAGCAGCATACGGGAGATTTAGAGGCTATTTTTGTCCCAGTAGGTGGCGGAGGATTGATTGCCGGTGTGGCAGCATACTGCAAATATTTACGTCCTGAAGTCAAAGTTATTGGTGTCGAACCTAATAATGCCGCTGGTTTACATGCTGCCCTCAAAGCTGAGGAGCGAGTAATTCTTGATCAAGTCGGGATTTTTGCAGATGGTGTGGCGGTGCAACAGGTGGGGCAGTTACCTTTTGAAATTGCGCGTCATTATGTTGATGAAGTGCTTTTGGCGAGTACAGACGAAATTTGTGCCGCTATTAAAGAGATTTTTGATGAAACGCGTAGCGTTATGGAACCAGCCGGGGCATTGGCTCTAGTCGGTTTGAAACAATACATTGCACGAGAAAAGTGTCATGGACGACATTTGGTGACTATTGCCAGTGGGGCCAATATGAATTTTGATCGTTTGGGCTATGTGGTAGAACGCTCTGAAATCGGTGAACAGCGCGAAGCTTTAATGGCGGTGACAATTCCTGAAAAGCCAGGCAGTTTTCGTCAATTTTGTCATAGCATTGGGCAACGTGTTATCACAGAATTTAATTATCGCTATACAAATGATCAACATGCCCATGTATTTGTTGGGCTGCGTTTAACCAATGGATTTGTGGAAAAAGAGCAATTAATTGTTAAATTACAAGACAAGGGCTACCCCATTATTGATTTAACCAATAATAAAATGGCAAAAGCCCATATTCGCCACATGGTAGGTGGGCATCCTCCACATCTATTAAATGAACGTCTTTATCGTTTTCAATTTCCTGAACGCCCAGGGGCATTATTGCATTTTTTAACCAGCTTAGGGCAACGTTGGAATATCAGTTTATTTCATTATCGCAATCATGGTGCAGCTTATGGGCGCGTATTAATAGGGATACAGGTGCCCGAATTGGAGGAATTTCAAATTTTTTTAGATAAATTAGGTTTTCTCTATTGGGATGAAACTGATAATCCGGCTTATCAATTGTTTTTATGATGGTTGAAATGAAAAAATACCGTTTTGAAGTCTATAATAGACTTGTTCCTAAATAATTTGAACTGTGATTTATGTGATTGAGATGATTATTATGAGGGGGCT
>CAYFOB010000042.1:9887-14965 GCA_964344525.1 uncultured Thiomargarita sp. | reverse complement strand
AATATTCTAATTAACTAACTTGAACATCGAGTAAAAGTAATCCTTGTAGTTATTCATGGGTTTGATTCTTGAGCGAGTCTTTTCGTTTTCTAAAAATTCGTTTTTTCCAAAACAGCCTCTTATTGTCAGGCGCTTTTTTTTTGTCTAATCCACACGCATTACAAATCCTTAACTGATAGGAGCTTCACGTACTGTGATCATGCCTTAGCTGGAAATTATCAACGAGTAAAAGGAGAACAAAACGATGACAACGATTAATACACAATTAGCCGATCAAGATTTACTTGAACAAGCCAAACAACTTGGGAAACACCAAACCAAACGAGAAACCATAAACGAAGCACTCAAAGAGTATATTCGCTGGCGCAAACAAATTGAGGCTATTCAAGATTTTGGTACGATTGATTTTGACCCAGCGTTTTTAGCTGAAATGGAACGCCGGAGTCAACCTCGATGATTTTTTTAGATACAACGATTTTATCAATCGCTTATCGCAGAAAATATCGGAATAATGATGAAAAGCCTATAGAAGCTATTCTGTTACAGCAAATGGTTGCAGAACATAAGCCTATCATAGTGCCAGGTATTGTACTTCAAGAATTTCTTTCCGGCTTGCGCGAAAAGGCTCAATTTCAAAAATTGCAAAAATTAGCAGAGAGCTTTCCAATTATTATAGCAACTCAACAACATCACATTGAAGCGGCTAAAATAGCCAATGCGTGCCAGAATAAGGGGGTGTCCACTTCAGCTACTGACTGTTTAATAGCGGCTATGGCGATTGAGCAAAACGCTCAACTATTCACGGCAGACCAAGATTTTGTATATATGGCATCTCATTGTCCAGTGCGTCTATTAGCAATACCCTAAAAAAGTAAAAATTTTTTTCAGATTGAATAGGAAAATAAGCAACATAAAGTTGTTATTAAGGTAAATCACCGGGAAAGGATTATTAATAACTGATGTTACGCACTTTTGTGGAGAAACACCACGAATAACTACACGGATTATATTTAAAAAGGGATAAACCGGATTTTTATGAGGTTTTGACTTATCCTTTTTTAAATATAATCCGTGTAGTTATTGTGGTTTTTGACAATTTCTAAAAGCAACATATTGTGTACCTCATCCAATTGGGAAACGTTACCTTTTTGAGCTTGCCAAAGTGGAATTTCGTTCTTTTTTTAACTTAAAACAAATACCATTTCTTAAAGAAATGGTATTTGTAATCGCTTTTTTTAAGCTAGAATAAAAATAGGGTGAAAAAAAACGGAAGTTTGAACTCCAGAGCCTGATGGATAAAATTTTATTATGAGCTTTCACCAATTTCTTGCTGACAAAGCCTATCTTCTACCAGAAGATATAACAGATTTTTTTCCTGATCGACCCATTTTTCGACAATTTGAAGTTCTTCATTGCTTATCGACATTGAATCGCAACTCAATTCGCTTTTTGCCCTATCTTGATGGGCTTGCATCTCACAAATGGACTTTTTCCAAATGTCGCGTTGAGCATTTAATTTTTCACTTGCTCTTAATAAAGCGGTTCTTTCTGCCTCAGCAGAGCGTTCTGCTAGGCTTAGAGTTCGACATATACCCACTTTGCTGACATCCACAACCCATCCTGGTGGTGAGCTCAATTTGGCTTTTTGAGAATTGGGCTCTATCTGGACGCTTGGCACAGGGCCATCTTCAGGTGGTTTACTCATCTTGTCTTCTGGAGCAGATGTACAGGCAGATAGCAGTACAAGAATGCTTGGTATATAGTTTTTTATTTCAGCTTTCATAATGTTAATTACTCTTCTATCGCTAAACGGAAACCACTGGTAGAAAATGCGTTAAATTCTTCTAAATCAGACATTTTTTGGTAGCTATCTTCACATCCAACAAATGGTCCAATCTGTGAATATTCTCCTTTATCATTGATACAAGCTTCGGTTACATTACCACACATTTCATAAAAATGGGGCACTTGAGTACTTTTGGCAGAACGTACGCCTACCAATTCCGCACTTCTATAGATATTGTCCTTGCAATGATTTCCATGGCAAGGCTGATGATTGCCACAATGGGAATATTCGCCACCCTTGGTTGCTACATGGCGCCATTGTTGACAGGAGGGAATAACAATATTTTCTCCCGTTTTTTCGCCAAGCCAGTTTACAAATTTTTTGATGCCATATTCACTGACACAGACAACAGGAAGGTGTTTAAATTTGGATGGGTGCTTTTGACGCATCTTTTTAATACAGCTGTCGTCAAAATCGAATCTATTCAAACCATGACGTTCTTCCCAAAGAAATGTGTCAAATAAGGCAAATGCGGTTTCAGTGTTGGCCATAAAAAAACCACTTAAGTGAACGCTTCCTTGCACATAGACAAATTCAAGTGTGTGATTATTCAGATTGATTGTTTTTATTGATGGACGATAGAGCGGACAACCCGTTTGGGGGTCAACTTCTGGCGATGTGCTATGGGGACAATTATCTTGATAATCAGGAACCCCATCTCGATCACTATCCTTTGGACACCCATTTGCATCGACCTCTCGCGCTTCGTATGGACAATCATCTTGATAATCAGCAACCCCATCTCGATCACTATCCTTTGGGATATGATCGTTATCACTATCTATGCCATTTGGTGTTTCAATACGATTTTCATTTTTTGGGACGGCTTTAACAATAACGGTTGCACACACTTTAGAAGGGTGCTCAGTTGTTTCTAGCTTGTCTCTTCTATAAATGAAGTCACCAACAATTTTTTGGCGAATTTCTGCAAATGCTTCTTTTTCGCAATTATTGTCACTTATGCATTCATCCTTAAAAAAAGATTCTCCTTCAATTTCAACGCCAAAAAACTGAACGGCTTGTAAAAATGCTTTGTTATTTGCGCTATTTAGCTTTTCTATTTTTTCTTTTTCTTGTTTTTGTTCATCTTTATAGTGACTGTATGAAGAACAAGAAGCACTTTCCACACGTCCATCAGGTAACCTTTTAGCCTTATCTCGAATTTCAGAGTGAATTTTTATATGTTCAGGGTTTTTTCGAATTTCAACAGCTATCGTACAACCAACGACTAAGCCAACTAAAACTAAAATACCAATTTTTTTCATGAGACATTTTTGTAAGTGTATGATGTTGCTTCGCTAAGCTTTGCACTCCAAAAAATTCAACGTTTTTTTGGGAGTGCGGAGCGGCGCTTTGCGCGGTTGAAGTAGGCGCTTGGGATTGCATGCCACGGTGCCTGATATGCTTCACCTACTCTGCACCACATTTGACTTCACCAGCATCAAACGATTCTGCAATTGCTGTTAGTTCCTGACAATAACTATTAGCCATACGACCAACATTTGTTTTCGCTAAATCATCCTTAAATATATCCATTACGATTTGTTGGACTTTAAATTTATTTGATTGATCCGCAATTTCCTGATGGGCTTCAGCCAAAGATGTGAAGAATACGTTTTGTTGTTTTCCAGCTTCCCCCTTGTTTTGTTGACTCGCTTTGACATCAAGGGGGCGCCAAAATATATTAAAGCGACGCTCAATAAGGTGAGAACCATTGTCATCAACGCCTGCAATTTTCAAGTTAAGCATTGCTTGCGCTCTGATTAAATAGGTACTGGGAATATTCAATCTAACCAGCAATTTTTTGGCGTTTTGATCCCAATAATATTCTTCACCTCTGAGTAAAAACCGCTTGAGTCTCAAATTGTCAGAAGCGCCAGAGGCAATCAATTGCAATGATTGAATCTCGGTGAAGGGATCTAAAGGCAATTCAAAACGGATAATGCCACCCGGTTGACTTAGCAAGATTGACGTGACAAAGGCATTTTTATTCGCAATATAGGAAATATCATAGTGTTTTTTGTCAAATTCTTCTTTATCAATCGTTTCCGGACTGCGTAGCTGATATTTCTTTTTTTCCTTATCCTGGAAAGAGCTACAGCCTATCAAGCTTAACAGTATCACTAATAAACAAAATGCCTTGGTTATCATGTTTTTTTCTCCATTAAAATTGTTGGGTATGACCATAAGGTGCCAATTCGTTGATTCTGAAAGCAGATTCTGAAGTGATTGTTAGCATTTTCTCGTTATTCAGAGGAATAAAGCTGGTTCGCTCCGCCCCATTTTGATTCACAAAGATCATGGATAATTTTGGGCTGCCCGCCTCTTCCAAGTCTATAAGCACTAAAATATGCTTATTTTGACTCTTTAAATAACAGTCCACAAAATCTGTGCCAATGTCCATAAATTCTTCAATGACACCACTTTCTTCTTGAAAGCATTTATTGGGCGGCGTTTGATTATCAACCATAATCTCTGCATCAATGGGCAAACTGTAATAGTTGAAAATGCGTTGTTTTAGCAGCCTATCCAATTCTTTTTCATCAACATGAGCGGCTGCTTTTTTAGAAAAAACAAACAATATCTTCAAGCTATCTGTCACATCAATCACCTTGAACTCGCCTGTATTCTGTGGGCTTGTTTTCATAAATCCACAACTGGCTAGCCCCAAAGTCAGACACAAGATAATGTTTGTTATACGACACCTGGTTATTTTCATAATTGATCTCTTAAATAGTTGTGCGTGGAAACAATTAAACCCTGATGTTACGCCGCTGCTTGTGAATGAGGCTGCGTAACATCAGTTAAACCAATTGACCATCTTTGATATCAAAAACTTGGTGAATTTCCTTATAATCCTTTAAATGTGGTTTATGGGTTATCATGAACAGCGATTTTCCCTCATTGTTGATGAGGGAAATCAATTTATCCCATATTTTCTTTTCTGCATAACTTGGAAAAGATCTTAGCAGTTCATCTGCAAATATATGCTTTGAATCCAGCATTAATGCTCTTGCGATAGAAACCATTTCTTTTTGTCCATTTGACAGGGCTTCTACATTCTTATAAGTCACCAATTGCTTAAGACACAATCTTTGCATATCTTCATCCTGTGAAAAATCAAAAATTTCAAGCAACTGTTCCAACCGGTGGGCAATTTGGGCTTTATCCATCTTAATAAATAAAGCAGGCAAAAGGATATTGTCCCTAACTGATAAACTTTTCAGGAAAT
>CAYFOB010000042.1:0-9877 GCA_964344525.1 uncultured Thiomargarita sp. | reverse complement strand
AAAAGGTAGAAAAAATCGTGGTAATGTATTTATGCCGTTTTGCATTAGCTGTTTTCGTATCTGGAATTTTTTCATCATCCCACTCTAGTTCGCCCTTCTTGGGTGTTAAAATGCCCGTTAACAGTTTAAACAACACAGTTTTTCCAGATGCCGCAGGACCATATAGAAGTATAATTTCATTTTCGTTCAGACTAAAATTGATGTCTTGTTTATAAAGATCTTTCTTATTGTCTTCGTAAGAAGTAATGTTAAGCCCTTTTGCTTGTATTGGCATTGTTTTTTTACCCCATACTTTTTTTCAGAATGTGACGACGCTCAATCAAACTGATCAGCAAAATAATCAACATGGCAGAACCTAAGGCATACAAATATCCGTGACTACTAATCACAACAGGTGGAAAATAATAATTGGTCAAATATTCATTCATTGTTGCAAAAGTATAATTCAGAATCAAATAACTCACCCCTGAGGAAACAATTAATGCCAGCATTTGAAAGGAGGTGAAAACCAGCCCTTTAAAGCCGTAAATAACCATGAATGTTAATTCTTTTTCAAAACGCATAAAGAATTCATTTAAACTGACTATCAGAATGATAATAACCATTCCAATCATAACGCAATAAGCGCCCCAAATTGCCGCTTGATAAAGCCCCATTTTGGCTTTTATATTAGGTAAAATATCAGATTTTAACAGTATGATCGCTTTTTGACCCAATTCATTTTTTAATGCATTAACTAATGCGCGACTTTCAAGAAAAAAATGGGCAAAGTAATAAGAATTCGCTGACTCAATGGGCATGATGTCCTTTTTGTTGCCCAGCATGATATTTGTCAAAAAGTATTTTGCGTCTTCAGTGGCTTCAAATTCTGGGGCTGAATAAATTTTATTATGAATCCACAAAGGAAAATTTTCTAAGCTCAATGAAATCTCCCGACTGGTATAACCAGAATAATCTCTATATAGCTGTGCATCTACCAATAAAGGTACAACCCCCTCATTGCCAAAAATAATAGCAAATACATCATTCAATTTGGCACTATAAGCATCCTCCAATTTTCTGATGGCGATATCTTCAGCACCAGAAAGCGCAAAACGTTCTTGGGGTAAGCCTAGATGATCAAGTTCAACAAATCTGTCAGCAAAGTTAATGAGCAAGTTATAAAAAGCAAGCACTTTTTCTAAAGGCGCATCATAAGTATCTATGTCCAACTGAATTTCATCCTTTCCTTCCTTAAAGGCTTCCCCAGGAATAACTGATAAACCTTCTATACTTTCAACATCATCAATCAAACAAGGATTAAAAACAATCAGCCAAGCCCCAAATCCCTCATAGCGAATCCGACTAACAGGACAGTTCTTTTCCCCTGAACTGAGTGCGAGTGGTAAATTAGAATCGCCGCTGAGCACTATACCCACTAGATTAATATCTTCAGGTAAACTGTAATTGTCATTTTCCATTTCCATTTTAATATTCTTGAGGTGTAGCCCATATCCAGTACGAACCCGTTGAGAAAATCGTTCTGCTATCGCATTAATTCGGGAAAAAAAATCTTCTTTATGCGTTTTTTCAACAAAAACAGCAACGTCAGGATAAAAACCATATTTCGCCTGAAAAACATAATTTAGGATGACATTCAGATTAATAATTAAAGCCAACATAAATAGTAAGGAAGTATAAACCAAAATACTCAGAAAAAAGTTGAGCTTATATAATCTGAAAAGTGCAAAAGCTGATTTAAAAGTGCCCGAATTAATCATCTAAAACGTTAATATCCTTGTAGTGATAAAATGAAAATACAGAAATAAAAATAATTTCTAGTATGATAAATCCCAGTAGCCACAACCATTCAAAAGTCACCGCGTTATGTAGCAGTAAAGGCACATAAACTGAGATATGGGAATAGAGTAATTTAGCACCCCAATAGCCAAAAAACGTTATGATTATGGAATAGCTGATAATAAATCCACACAGTCCCAAAATCAGTCCAAAAAGTGGATAGGTATAAAAGGCTGCATTTTTTAATAACATTTTGTATTCTGATAAAATGTCACCAACAACCATAATGGTTAGCAATATAAGTAAAATGAGGTATGATATAAAAAATACCTTGGAAAAATTTTCTAACAAATGGTAAAAAAGTCTGCCAAAAAGTGGTAAACGTTCATACCAATATTCAATCAATACCCCTTGATTTGCATACCAGCTACGCATTTCCTCCGTCGTGTCCCCGTAAAGAGTCACATTGCTAAAATCAGCCAATCTAAATATCTTAAGTGCTAAGCGGTTTGATAAAACGAGCCAAAATGAATCAGTCGCAAAAGGTTTAATTTCAAAATATGGCCAAGTATCATCTTTAGAACCAAAATATACCCCTTTACCATCAAAAGCATTTGAACGTGAGACTCTATTAAATAAGCTTTGACTTAAATAGATGTATTGATGATTCTCCTCATTTTGTAGTATTTTTGGCAAGTGTTCATCTGTGTAGCTTCGTACTCCAATATCAGGTAATTTAACGATGTCACCGGATGCTTGATAACGAAATCGTACATTAACAGAAAAATTAAAGATTTCGTCCCTAGAGTTTAGGCCTTCTGGGTGAACAATATCCGCTCCTGTCCGATTATAAAAGACGCTGGGATAAATTCCCTTAAGTTCATCAAGCGTTGCTATGCGATAGGCAGAAATCGCCGCCTGAAAACTGATCACCAAAGCAATAAAAATAACGATCAGTATGGATACAATGATTTGCTTTGGCTTGATTAGCTGCCAAACTATCATATGTTGTAAAATTGAAAACATTATGTATGCGCGGTATCTTGGAGTCCAAGGTTGCCAGTCACTAACTTTGAAATGGCAATGTATAAATAACTGATGTTATGCACCCTCGTTTCACTTATCGCATAGCGAAGGGGCATGCTTTGGGTTGTTTATTTAAGTCCTTCTTGTTTAAACAAAGAATTCAATAATTGATCAGCCGTAAAAAAACGGACATCTTGTTGTTCTTTTAGTGTGAGTGCAGAAGCCAATTGTATCGCATCCAGAGTACGCAAACCGTCTGCACCATATTTCATCAATAATTTCGATGCCTGTTGAATAATTTCGTTTTCAAGAAAAATCCACCGAAATTTGAGGTTATCTTGTTCAAAACAAGTAATCACCGCATTCGCAATTGGGGTATCAATTTCACCGGTTCTTGTTTTTTTCCAAATAGCAGAACGAAATTCCACTTTGGCAAGCTCAGAAAGGTAAATATCCTCAACCCCTTGAGACAAGGCGGCAGTTAGCGTTTCAGTATCTGATTCATGGTGATACAACTTCAATAAACTTGAAGTATCCAAAAAAGCTTTCATAATGCGTTCCTTCGTTCCTCTATTAAAGCATCACTCAAAGACCCTTTAACATCTTTGAGAATTTCCCTTGATTGACTAAAAGAAAAATCCGCCAAATCAATTTTTTTTGGTACAGGCTCTTTAGGTTCCTCAAGAAATGTCACTATAACTGTAACTTTTTCTGTAAAAGGCACTTTTTCTTTCAAAATTAATTGCCCATTTTTATAGGTTCCATGAACAGATAGCATATTGGTGTGACTCCTCAATTTACAGAGATTGCATATAAACAGGGATAAACCAAAACAGATTTTGACTTATCCGTGGTTTTAATGCAATCCTTTTAAATAAACTTGTTCCTAAATAATTTGAACTGTGATTTATGTGATATGATTATTATGAGGGTGTTGATGCTTATTTTTCATCACCTTTCATCACAAAAATCATAAGAATCACAGTTCAACTTATTTATACCTATTTTGTTGCTGCATCAACAAATCAGCAACCGCCTGATCAAATTTTTTCAAACTCTCTGGCGTAAAATAGCGAGTCTTTTTTCTGTATTTGAGAGTGATACTTTGACTCCCATTATTCCTATAACGATCCAAATAAACAACCTTTCCCCTCACATAACATTCATATTGACATCTGTTGATCACAGATTCCCAGTTCCAATTCAGTTCAGTCCATAAAACCAATTCATAGCCACGAGACCTCAGTTTTTTGACATATGTGCTTTTATACCTATCACCATGAAATTTGGCGATGTCCTTATCATCCTCAGGGCGAGGCATTTCAATTTCCTTCAGTCGATGTGTCGCCCTATGCCTAAGTGCCCAATCTGATACATTATAAGTCGCAATACCACTATGCAGTTGTTGATAAATCTTTTTGGCAAGAAATAGAGTATGTTGTTTATCTTTCCCCCCCCAATATTTGGCTGATAAATAATTAAATTCAAGTGGATAAGGAATAACAACACCCGCCGAACTCACCGAGGCATAAATTGATAACAAAATCACAGCCAAATAGTTTTTCATAATACCTCCCGTTTTTTTTGGAGTCCAAGGTTTACTTGGACTCTAAAAAACCTTTAAAAATCTTCGTCCCCCGTTGAGGAAGGCTTTTTTTTGCTTGATTTAAAACCTGTCCCCTGACGCTTGGTATAGCCCACTAACCCCTTAAAAAGCTCTGTTAATGACTCCGAAAATTGCTGGGTAACCTTGTTATAATCAAAACTCATATCCCTGTTAATACGAACCTCAAAAATCTTTAGCTGAGTTGCGCTATTATCACGCAGATAGGCCCAGATTCGGATTTCAAATATAATGCTCTCGTTTCCCATTTTATTGATCATCTCAGTCATTGCGGTTTTCTCACCAAAAAGTACCCAGGATGACGAGACTATTGCACCAACCTTGTTATCATAAGCAACTTCTTCTAAATAATCCACTCCCTCATCATCATATTTTTCAGAAAAAAAGCGTGCTAGCGGTGCTTTTTTACGAGAAGCGGTTAGAGACTCACGTAGCCTTCTGCATGTTATTTCTTCGTCAAAGCCAAGGTACTCCCTGTCACGCGCTGACGGACATTTGATTTTTAAATCAGGAAACTTCAAACCAGGTATCCCTGAATTGTTAGCCGCTTCCAACCCTGCATGACGTAGCTGTTGGTAAAAGATTCTATTAATCTTGTTAAATATTCTTTTTTTATTCCCCATGCTCTTGGGCATCGCCATAGCGGCAAATCCCATACCATCCGCACAAGCAGAATAAAATGGCATAACAGCAAGACACAAGGAAAGAAGCAAAGCACTTCTACTTAAAGCAAGCATGTTGACTACCTCCATACCCCTTCACTGCTTCATATTGTATGGCTTGCCCATCAGGGGTCAATTTGACATCAGTCCCCATGATTTTATGCTCAGGATATTGAGCATAAACATTTTCTTTGACATTAGCCAACATTTGAGCAATATTGACTTTTTCCTGATAAACAAATTGACAGGCCCCCTCCTTAAACGCAGCCTTGTTGGCAGCAAAATAGGTTTTTGCATACCAGTCACAATAACCCTGTTGGACAACAGCGCCAGAGATTTTGGCAACACACCCCAGGAATGCAACACATCTTGTTGAAACGATTTTGCTTGGAATAGGCGCTGGCTCAAAAGCCCCAAGTTTTTTCGCCAAAATGGCCATACCCGCACTTTCCAACTGATCAGCAGATACCAACGCACCTTTTTGCCAATTAATCGTTAATCCTGCGCCATCAATGGTTACGTTTCTAATAGCCCTTGGATTTTTTCCTAAGGCTATAAAATAATCTTCTGCCATTTTTAATGGTTTAACAGTTATAGACTCTTCATTTGTTTTTAAAAAGCAGTAAGGAGTCTTAATATGGGTCAAACTGTTGATGTCCAAACCACAAGCATGGTAATTTGTCGTGGAGTTATAAAGTTGCTTATTAAGCTCACCAAATTCCAAAAATGAGGAGACGGTGCTATATTCCATCCGACAATTAGCGTCATATTTAGAGCCTTGATTTTTTGCCCTTAAATAATTGCAAATTTTAGAATGAGGTACGCGAAGTACATATTTTCCACGACTATAGCTGAGTGCTTGCCCCTTGCCTTCTGCAGCAAAGAGTTCGAGTGCCATCAACGCCTCTGCATAACGGGCAAGATCATTTTTGCGAGGAGCACGAGCTATTTGATAATTAAATAAAAAATGATGACGCGCACTGTCAGCTTTCCCCTCATCCCGTGCTGTGACTTTAATTCCCTTTTTCTGGCTTAAGCGACTATCAGCCGTTTTCCCTGCCAAAGATAACAAAGGCTCTATTTGCATCTCTTCAGGCCCCAAACCACGCAATTCCAACGCCCAACGCCCAGAAGCCGCTTTGATTTGAACTGGCATGGTGCCCACCATAGAAATTTTCATCAAAGGCTTGCCCTGCTTTTCGGCTTTCATGATGTAAACCACATATTCGTTGACAGTACAATTTCGTCCCTGAAAATTCGTTTGCTTTTTACCTCCCTTGACCAATTTTGCCCTGATAATTTTGCGATTCTGAGGCTCATAAAGCAAAAAATTTTGATGATTTTCGAGGCTATTGGTCAATAATCCAATGATTAAGACCTCCAGGTTTACGGCGGGTGCTTTTTTAAAGGTTAACACCGGTTTGTCCTTTTTTTTATTAATTACCATAACCGTGTTCTCAATGTCCCGCTCAGACACACCCGCACGTCGCAACTGAATTTTATCCACTTTCCTCAAATCATAATGCAATGACAGATCATGTTGACCAGCTTTTAACGCTATCATCCGTGTTTTCCCATCAAGCTCAACAGATTTTTCCTTTGCAAAAAAAGGAAAACGGTCACTTTTATCCAAGGCATGGTATTTAGATAAAAGCTTGTCATCTTTGGAGATATAAACAACGCCAGTCTCATGCCCCCCAATGCTTACCAAATAAACCATTTTATAATCATCTTTGGCAAAATTGATCGCCATAGCAGATAAGGGCATAATCGCCAAAAAAGCTATCAATTTTTTGATCATTGCTCCACCTCATACATGTTCAAGCCATATTTTTCATGACTGGATATAGTGACTCCTTTGGGAGAGCCAATGTGACCCATTTGGGGCGATTGTTGCCACTCTTTTGCTTTCAAAGTTTTCTGCTCAGAAGATATTTTATGTCCAGAACTGTTTCTCACAGTGATTGAAAAATCTTCTAGCGTTGTTACCCCTGCATTTTTAATTTCGGCAGAAACATGATAACCGTCAGCATCCTCATGCTTGCCGCTGCCCAAACCGTGAGTATCAGCAACGAACTGGACAATAACAACAGGTGATGACGATTGCCCTATATTCAGTTCACGCATTAAGGAATAATAATCATAGTCGTATGATTCCATCTGGCGCTGAGATTCTTTGTAGGCTGTATTCACACCATACCTGTAAATTTGACAATCCTTGTAAATTTTAATTTTTCCGTCATTTTCTATTTTAGAAAAATGACGAATGGCTTTGCTTAATTCAGTCACTGCTTGTTTTAAATGACCCAATTGAGAGAGAAGCTTAGCCTTTTCATAGCTCTCTTTTGCCTTTAGCTTATTTTGATTTTCTGTGTCAAACTTGCAATCAGCAAAGGTTAAGCTAGGCATTAAGCCAAGCAGTGCAACACATAAAAGTTTTTTCATCAATCGTTTTTACCTCCAAATGTGTGTAAAAGAAAGTGACATAAATCTAACATCATCTTGTAAAGGCTTTCCATTATAGTTAGTGTAACTTCTTGTTTCTATAGAAAAATTTAATTTCCATATTCCTATACCATAAGAAATTCCTTTAACTTCCAAAATATCATTTTCGGCGGTAGATTTAAACCAACCAGCACGCAATGCAATGGTACTGTTGGCTATTTCAAGCCCATAATGATTTCCAGCCACTTTGCCTAAACCAATAATATTTCTAACTTCATCATATTCTGAGGTTTTTTTGTCAACACTCAACATCACAGAAAACGGACCCTTATAGTTGACAGCAAAGCCAAAAGTATTTTCTGTCGGCATATCACCCGCTTCACCATAAATAATCTTTTTGTATTGCGCTTCGTTTTTTGCAATACGCCAATTATATCCCGCATACATAACCCACGACGTTGTATCCAAAAGACGAGCCTTAACCCCCAAATTCCAATATTTCATTGAAAAATCTGACAATCTCTCATCAGATAACACTATTTCAGTATCTAAGGAGGCAAGTGCTAAACTGGCTCCTGCAGACAATTTAAACTTTTCCTTTGATAGCAAGGCATAAGACATACCAAAGGTGAGTAAATCTAGGGGGTTTCCGATTTCATCGACCTCATCTAAAAAATCATGGCTCGCATTATATCCTCCAAGGCTGAAATATCCGATGCCAAACCCAATTTTTTCACCGTGCTTAGTAAAGCTTAAATTCAACCCCTCTGTCGAATCAAAAGACACTCCACAAAAATTTCCAGAACAATTAATTGGTACCGTAACTGGTACGTCACCATATCCCACTGCAGAAACACCGTATCCCCTTTTTTCAAAGGAGGTTAGCCCGGCAGGATTGTAAAACAGCGCGCTGTTGTCATTAACAATGGCAGTGACAGCGCCCGCCATAGCATGGGATTTACTGCCAGGAAAAGCAGCCATGGGATCAGCATTTACAATTGGAGAAAATATGAGGCCAAAAAAAAGCGCTATATTTCGTGCATATTTCACAATGTTTTTTAGTACCTCGTAAATATTAAGTTCCCCTCCAAAAGGGGAATGAATTTGTTGTTTTTATCCATATGCTTGTGTTAATTTTATACTTACTTAAAGCCTGTTCAAAATATCGCTAATAACTAACTACAAGGATTATTTAATAACTCATGTTATGCAGCCTCGTTCCCACGCAAAGCGCTGCTTTGCACTCCAAGAAAAAGGAGTTGGAGTGCAAAGCAGCGCTTTGCGTGGAACGAGAGTTAATAATTAGCAATCCTTGTAGTTATTATCGTCTTAAATATTTTGAACAGGAAGTTATCGGATAATCATAATTTAAACATTTTGTTGAAAACAACTAACAAATGTTATAAATTACATTAGGGTAATTAGGATAAATCGTAACAATGATGAAACATATCAAAGAACAGTTTGCACAAGCTGAAAAAAATTGGGATTTAGAAAATTTGTACACTGATTTAGCGTCAGCTAAAGGAAAAAATCTGACACCGATTGAAAAATTACATTTGCGCGGATTATTGTGTGGTTATAGTCCCACAGAAATAGCTGAAAAGCGCCATAAAAGTGCCAGAGGGATTGAAGTTGATTTGTGTAAAACCTTGTATCAATATGTTAAAACGCTTGTAGACAGAGACAATGAAAAAATAGACAATTGGCGAAATATTTGTCAATGGCTTGAGGATGCGGGCTATAAATGTCAGCAAATAGCTCAATCAAATAACCCGGTGCTTATTGATGCTAAAGTTCATATATCAAATATAAATATTGAAAATAACAAAATTGAAATGGAGATTGGCATGTTTCTTCAATTACCTATTCCAGAATATTTTCCAAAAAAAAACTAACCATAAATAAAATATTTACATATATTGATTTTATTTATTATTAATATAATAGCTTTATTCATTTTATACTCTATAAAACCCTAATAACTACAAGGATTACTTTTAAAAAAGGATAAGTCAAAATCTAGTGGTTTATCCTTTTTTAATCGCAATTCGCTAAATGGCTATCAGAAGAGCTCTTTGTTTTCTTGTTAAACTGCAATTTAGTATTTAGACGTTACCAGTTGGCAAAATGTAAGGACAAAAATAATTTTGGGGCACTGGGGAGTTAAATTTGAGTCAATGCACGCGGAATTTCCTCGTTCCCACGCGCCTGCGCACTCTCTTATACACAAGTCCGTAATCAAAACCAGACCTGGCAGGTTAAACCCAAACCTGCCAGGTCAAACCCCACATTTTGAGTCGGTTTTGACTTTGACCTGGCAGGTTTGGTTTTTAACCTG
>CAYFOB010000041.1:11383-15011 GCA_964344525.1 uncultured Thiomargarita sp. | reverse complement strand
AATCGGGAAACGCTATAACAATCCATGTCTACAGAATATATAAGAAACTGCGACAGATAAGTCAAGATTCTTAATGGCTAATGAGAAACGCCACAATAAACTTAGCCCCTTGCCCTAATTTACTTTCACACCAAACTATCCCTTTCATCGCCTCCATTAATTTTTTGACAATAAACAATCCCAAGCCTGTAGAATCTTCACCGCCAGTTGGCATAGACGCTAATTGGGTAAATTTACAAAATAATTGTTGTTTATCAGATTCACTCAATCCTGGACCTTCATCTTCTATCTCACAAAGGAGATATTGTTCATTTTTTGTTATGCGTACAAATATATTTTTACCCTGTGGGGAAAATTTAATCGCATTAGACATCAAATTTTCCAAAACCTGATTGACTAATTTTTCATCTGCTAAAGCCAAATATTCTTTTTCTTGACATTGACATTGTAAACGAATGTTTTTTTTCAGGGCTTTTGGTGCATATTCAGTCATCAAAGACTTTAGAAGAGGCAATATGTCAAACACTTTGAGCGATACATTGAGCTTACCAGATTCAATCCGATTCACATCCAACAAATTAGTAATCAATTGAAACATTCTATCCGAGCCCATGAGGACGATATTTGTAAGCTGAATGATTTCTTCTTTGGACAACTCATCAAACGATTCTTGAATTTCTTCAACTAAACCAATAATCGTTGACAGCGGCGTTTTTAAATCGTGTGCTGCGATGCTCAAAAATTCATTTTTTTCCTGATTGAGCTTAACTAAAGCTTCATTTTTAGCTGACAATTCCGCATTTATTTCTTTTAATGCTCTATTTTGCTCGTCAAGTTGCTTATCCTTAAAATAACTTTTAATTGCTTCAGAAACAGTCAACACCAAATCTTCTTTATCCCAGGGCTTGGCTATATAACGATACAAGTTGGCATAATTAACCGCTTTAATGACAGCCTCTTTATCAGCTTGGCCTGTCAGCATCACTTTAACAGTGCGAGGCGCAATGGCATGAATACGTTTTAACAGTATGTCACCTTTCATATTTGGCATAATATAATCGGCAATAATCAAAGGCACTTCATACCCTTTTTCTAATAGTTCCTCAAATAGTTCTAAAGCTTCTTCTCCACTTTCAGCAGCTTCAACGTGATATTTTCGTTCAAAATAGTTGAGTAATTCGTATTTGAGACTATCAAGACACATTTGATCATCATCAACACAGAGAATAATGGGAAGATTCATATTGTCTCCATTTTTTTTTATCACAGCTGTGATTAGAGCTGTTGCAAAATAATTTGAACTGTGATTTATGTGATAAAAAATCACGCTCCAAAAATCACATAAATCACAGTTCAAATCTGCTATAATAAAAAATATCAAATTGTACGAATATACGTAAAACTATTGTGTGAATACCATCGTACATATCCACTTTGCCCTTTTAGGATAAAAAAAAATGAGAGATATTATTTTTTTAGGTATACTGGCGATAATAGCACTCCTTGGCATTTTTTATGCGATTTATCTTGGCATAAAAAACAAAAATGTAACAGAAGATGATATGGAAAATTGCATGCTTCTAAAAATTGTACATCAAAACAAGCGCATCTAAAGGTTTCAGGCTGGGTTGCAAACCCAGTCCCACCCTCCTTCTCAACCCCGTTATTAGGGTTTTATTTTGCTGCTATAAACTTGCGTTGGAAACGATTTGTCTTAAACGGGTTTTGTTAAAAACCTTACATTTAATAATAGTATTTAAGCTTTTTTGAAATTAACACCACAAACAACACATTATATTAACTGATCACTGACTTTCCATAAAAAAATATTTTAAATTTCAATATTTTATAATTTTTTGTGGGAAATAGCCTAATGAGGCTGTTGCAAAAAAAAAGAGGATATGTTCAAATACGTGCGCCTTTTTGAATAGCGTATATAAAGTTTGATTTATAGTACCATAAATAAGGTTTTTAATGTGTTGTTAGCATTTTGATAACTTGGTATTTGAAACGATCAATTACAATTTTTGTGTGACCTATTTTAACTAAAATAGATATTATTTTCAATGACTTATACAATAATAGTACAACAAAAGAGCGAAAGGGTATTGCAAAAAAAAGGAGGATGTGTTGAAATGCACAGACCATTCTTAAATGGTCCATATTAATATATATTAATATACTATTTCTTTACAAATAACATGGTTTTTTAAATTAACGGTAGTTTTTACAAATTAATCACGAAAAACTGTATTGTTTTGTAGGAACTATTCAACATTGATCGGTGTAGCAAAACGCTACCCGTTTGCGTTTGCTAACCAAACAGGACAATTGTTATTAATTTTATTTTATATGTTATTTAAAAAATTAGTTACTGGTGTTACGCATCCTCGTTCACAAGGAGCAAAGCTATGCTTTGCGACTATGGTTTGTGAACAAGAGTGCGTAACATCAGTTATTTATGTGAATGCCCTGGCTGTTTTGGAAACATAATTATTTTTTTGTGATTAATTAAGCCTTCTTCACAAGCAGCAAAGCAGCGCTTTGCTGGCGTGGGAACAACGTAGATTATAATATAAAAATAAAATTGATCTTGCAATTGTCTTGAGTAACCAAAAAAGGTGCAACGTGAATTTATTCATACTCGTGTCTTTGCTTAAGCGAGGGAGGATATGCCAATAATGCATGTTACAAGTCGTTTGCATTTTCGGTCTGATAGAAGGAGGGCTGTTTCTTTACTCACGGGATCATTGTTGATTAGCCTGAGTTATTTACCTCAGTCCCTTTTGGCTGCTGATGGTAAAACAGCTTTCCAGCAAAAATGTGCCGCTTGCCATACCATTGGTGGTGGGAACATGGCAGGACCTGATTTAAAAGGGGTCACGTCTCAACGACCTGCAAATTGGTTGGTGCGTTGGATAGTCGAGCCAGATAAAATGTTGGCGGAAGGCGATGCGACTGCTATCCAACTTAAGCAGGAATTTAATAACATTCCTATGCCAAATTTGGGGGTATCTGAAGCTGAGGCAAAAGATATTTTGGCTTATATTGAGAGTGCTAGTAGCAGTGCAACCGCGCCTGCCGCAACTGCGCCTGCAGCCAAAGCACAACCCATGAAACTTTCTCTGGCTGATCAATCCCCTGAAAAAGGTGGAAAGATTTATGAGCAGAAATGTAGTGTTTGCCATTCGATTGGCGGTGAATCAAAAGAGGGGCCTGATTTAAAAGGCGCAGCGTCTGAGCGAGACTACCGTTGGCTACTGCGTCGGATAGTTGAGCCTAATAAAATGTTGGATGATCCTATCGTCAAGGAATTAAAAGGCAAATATAAGGACCTTCCTATGCCAAATTATGGCCTTTCTCAAGCAGAGGCTGTAGATGTTATTGCCTATATCGCAGTAGAAAGTGGCGAAGACTTGCCTTCTATTGGGGAAATAGAAGCCATCAAAACAGAAGAGGCACCTTCTGCTGAGGCACCACCTGTAGTTGCTGCCATCAGCGGTGAACCTGAAATTGGTAAAGCCTTATTTATTGGACAACAAGCGTTTACCAATGGGGGGCCTGCTTGTATTGCCTGTCATACCAGTAGCAATGTCGGTGGTTTAGGGGGTGGCTCATTAGGACCCGA
>CAYFOB010000041.1:3110-11373 GCA_964344525.1 uncultured Thiomargarita sp. | reverse complement strand
TCACGGTTTGGAGGGGATGTTGGACTAAAATCTGTATTAGTCAGTCTGCCTTTTCCTACAATGCAAGGCGTGTTTTCAGAAAAACCCGTTCTTGAACAAGAGGCGGCACATTTAGCGGCTTATTTTGCGGGAACTGATAGCATGGTAGAAAAAGGGTCAATGGACTTTACAATCAGTATGATAAGCATTGGAGGATTTATTTTCCTCTACATCCTTACACATCTCATTTGGAGAGAACGATTGAAAGGGGTACGCATCCCCTTGGTTGGGAGATAAACACATGGGCTGGATTCAAGATATTGTCAATCCAAAAACCCGCCAATGGGAACAATTTTATCGTAGCCGTTGGCAATATGATCAATTTGTCCGCAGTACGCATGGCGTTAACTGTACAGGGGGGTGTTCTTGGCGTGTTTACGTCAAGTGTGGCGTGATCACTTGGGAAATGCAACATGTTGATTATCCTAAGTTAGAAAAACGCTTGCCCCCTTATGAACCCCGTGGTTGTCAACGAGGTATTTCTGCGTCTTGGTACGTCTACAGCCCCATTCGGGTGAGATATCCGTATATGCGCGGTGCTTTGGTTGACCTGTGGCGGAAAGCGCGCCAAAAGCATGCAGATCCTGTTGATGCTTGGGCATCCATCGTTAATGATCCTGATTCTCGCAAGAAATATCAACAAGCGCGTGGAAAGGGTGGTTTTCGGCGATCCAATTGGCGGGAAGTGTTGGAAATTATTTCATCAGCCAATGTCCACACCGTTAAAACCTATGGTCCCGATCGTATCGTAGGCTTTTCTCCGATTCCTGCGATGTCACAATTGAGTTTTGCGGCTGGTTCACGTTTTATGGCGATGATGGGCGGCTCTTTGCTCAGTTTTTATGATTGGTATAGTGATTTGCCACCTGCTGAACCTGAAGTGTGGGGTGAACAAACGGATTCCCATGAGAGTGCTGATTGGTACAATTCCAAATTCATCGTCTCGATGGGTGCAAACTTAAATATGACTCGGACGCCTGATGTGCATTTCATCGCAGAAGCGCGTCACAATGGGTCAAAATTTGTGGTTTTTGCACCGGATTTTAACCAAGTTGCCAAATATTCAGACTGGTGGGTGCCCATTAATGCAGGACAAGATGGGGCATTTTGGACAGCCGTCAATCATGTCATTTTGACGGAATACTATGTCAAAAAGCAAACGCCTTCTTTCAATGCTTACATCAAACAATTCTCTGATTCACCTTTCTTGGTTGTTTTGAATAAGGGTGAAAATGGCTGCTATCAGGCAGGACGCCTTTTACGTGCCAACACCATTGATGCTTATAAAGATGAAGAAAATGGTGAGTGGAAATTTTTAATGTTTGATGAAAAAGCCAATAAGCCCAAGATGCCAAAAGGTTCTGTGGGACATCGTTGGCAAGAAAAGAAAGGACAATGGAATTTAGAGCTTAAAGATGGCAAAGATGATTCACCCATTGAGCCATTGCTTTCATTTATTGACAATAGTGATGAAGTCGTTCAAGTTGAATTTGAAGATTTTTCAAATTCAAACAGAATGGTCAATCGTGGTATTCCAACCAAAACGCTTAAAACAAATCAAGGTGAAGTGGTTGTCACCACCATTTTTGACATGCTGATGGGTCACTTTGGGGTCAATCGTAATTTGGGCGGCGAATATGCCACCAGTTATGATGAAGATGACAAGACTTATACACCAGCTTGGCAAGAAAAATTTACGGGCATTGATAAAACAACCGTTATCAATTTTGCTCGCCAATTTGCTGATACCGCTGAAAGAACTGATGGTAAATGTACAGTAATTATTGGTGCTGGTATTAACCACTGGTATCACAATAATCTCATGTATCGCTCGCCCATCACAGCCTTGATGTTATGTGGTTGTGTGGGTAAAAACGGGGGCGGTTTGGCTCACTACGTGGGACAAGAAAAATTAGCACCGATTTCTATTTGGAAAACCGTCTCAAGTGGGGCAGACTGGGGTAGTGCTGCTAGGATGCAAAATGCACCAACTTGGCATTACATGCATTGTGACCAATGGCGTTATGAAGGACCTTTCGCGAACTATACCAACCTCAAAGGGGATAATGAATGGACTGCGGGGCATGCTGCGGATATTAATGCACGTGCTGTACGCATGGGTTGGTTGCCCTTCTATCCACAATTTGAACGCAGCAGTATTGAAATTGTTAAAGACGCCGAAGAGAATGGCGCCAAAAATGACGGCGAAGTTATCGATTATGTTGTTGGCAAATTGAAAGATAGAAAATTACGTTTTGCAGCAGAGGATCCTGATCATCCTAATAACTGGCCAAGAGTTTGGTTTATTTGGCGTGGAAATGCCATTATGGCGAGTGGGAAAGGTCACGAATACTTCTTAGATCACTATTTGGGTACTCATACCAATAAAGTGGCTGAGGAGCAAGTTGCTAAAGACATGCTAAAAGAAGTGGTGTGGCGAGAAGAAATCCCCAAAGGCAAAATGGATTTAGTGGTTGATATCAATTTCCGTATGGACACCTCAGCCCTTTATTCAGATATTGTGCTGCCTACCGCTCATTGGTATGAAAAGAATGATATCAACACCACTGACTTGCATTCTTTTGTTCACCCACTTTCTGAAGCCGTTCCACCGAATTGGGAAGCGCGAACTGACTGGAATATTTTTAAATCAATAGCGAAAGAAGTCAGCAAACGGGCAGAAAAACATTTGCCTGATCCAGTGAGAGAGTTAGTTTGTACGCCTTTGGAACATGATTACCCTGATGAAATCGCACAACCTTCAATTAAGGATTGGGCGAAGGGTGAATGTGAACCAATCCCGGGTAAAACGATGCCAAAAATGAAGATCATTACCCGAGATTACAAGAATCTATACAAACGCTTCATCTCATTTGGTTTAGAGGCCAGAAATAAAGGGATTGGTGCTCATGGCGTCCATTGGCCCATTGATGATATGTACGATAAGACGCTGACAACGCATCCTACCGTAGAATGGGATGGACAGAAGTTTCCTTCCTTGGAGGAAGTCACTCACGCCATTAATATCATCTTACGATTTGCGCCAGAAACCAATGGTGAATCGGCTTACCGCGCCTTTGAAGAACATGAGAAAAAGGTCGGGTTACCGCTTAAAGACTTAGGCGAAGGCAATCGTGGGGCCACCGTGACGTATGAAGACATTCAACGTCAACCACGTCGTCTTTTAACAAGTCCGTGTTGGACTGGTATCATCAATGAAGGTAGAGCCTATTCTCCCTTCTGTATGAGTGTTGACCGTAAGGTGCCTTGGAGAACGTTGACAGGACGGCAACAGTTCTACATGGATCATGAAGGTTATCTGGCTTTTGGTGAGCATTTGCCAACCTATAAGCCCAAGATGGACCCCATGTTATACGGTGATTTTGTCAAGACAAAAACGGATGACAAGAAGAGCGTCATGCTCAACTACTTGACGCCGCATGGTAAGTGGCATATTCACTCCACCTACTATGATAATCATCGTATGTTGACCTTATCACGGGGTATAGAACCTTTCTGGATGAGCCCTAAAGATGCTGAAAAGATTGGGATTGTCGATAATGACTGGGTTGAAGTTTACAATGACCATGGTGTGGTAGTCACTCGTTCTGTGGTCAGTGCCCGTGTACCTGAAGGTGTGTGTATCTGGTATCACTCGCCAGAACGTACTATCTCCATTCCTAAATCACCGCTACGAAAGGGGCGACGCGCTGGTGGACATAACAGTCTGACCCGTGCTCGCATGAAACCAGTACTGATGATGGGTGGTTATGGGCAATTTACGTTCCATTTGAATTATTGGGGACCCACTGGGGTCAATCGTGATACCCATGTTATGGTTCGCAAGCTAGAAGGTAAACCTCAATTCTAGACACACCCACAATTTCCCCTCATGAGAGGGGAAATTGGGGTGACGTCCCCAATTTTTAACTTTGATAAGGCGGAGTGAAAATAATGGATGTCAGAGCACAAATATCAATGACGTTTCACCTCGATAAGTGCATTGGCTGTCATACTTGTAGTATTGCCTGCAAAAATATTTGGACAGATCGCCAAGGCACTGAGTACATGTGGTGGAACAATGTAGAAACAAAACCTGGTACCGGTTATCCCACAAAATGGGAGGATCAAGAGAAATATAAAGGCGGTTGGGAACAAAAGGGAGAAGAAATCAAGTTACGTGCCACAGATAAATTTCGTGGACTTGCTAACATATTTCATCAACCCCACTTGCCAACAATTGATGATTATTATGAGCCATGGACATACAAATACGGTGACTTATTTGATGCCCCAGCCGGTAATGATCAACCAACTGCGCGTCCAGTTTCGCTTGTTACAGGTGAACATATTGACATCAATGCTGGGCCAAATTGGGATGATGATCTGAGTGGTTCAACCATTTATGCTGAAAATGATCCCAATTTTAAGGATTTGAGTGAGGGTCAAAAACAAGCGTTTTTTGAATTGGAACGCATGGTTTTTTACTATTTGCCACGGATATGTAACCATTGTTTAAATCCGGGCTGTGTTGCGAGTTGTCCATCAGGTGCACTCCACAAGCGTGGGGATGATGGCATTGTCTTGCTTGACCAAAATGTGTGTCGTGCATGGCGTTATTGTATTTCTGCTTGTCCTTACAAAAAAACGTATTACAATTGGAAGACGGGGAAATCAGAAAAATGTATTCTCTGTTTCCCAAGAATCGAATCGGGACAACCACCAGCATGCTTTCATTCCTGTGTGGGTCGCATTCGTTATCTTGGCGTGGTGCTGTATGATGCAGATAAAATTGAAGCAACAGCCTCAGCCTCTGAAAGTGAGTTGTTGGAACTTCAACGGGAAATGATTTTGGATCCTCATGATCCAGAAGTCATTGCGCAAGCTGAAAGAAGTGGTGTACACTTCTCAATGGTTGAAGCCGCTCAGAAGTCACCTGTTTATAAATTTGTTAAGGAATGGGGATTGGCTTTACCATTGCATCCAGAATTTCGTACCTTGCCAATGCTGTTCTACATACCGCCATTGTTGCCGGTGTTAGGCTATGTTGAAAAGGGTCTTTATAATGTGGATGCGGAAGATTACTTCGGTTCTTTGGATAAAGCACGTTTGCCCATGAAGTATTTAGCCAGTATGTTTACGGCTGGCAATGAAAACCAGATACGTGACGTATTGGAAAAATTGTTGACTGTGCGCACGCACAGACGGGCTGAAGAAGTGGGCGATGTTGATGCAGCGCAAGTCGATGCGATGTTGAAAAAAACGGGTTTAACAAAAGAAATGTGTGATGAAATATTCCGCATCACTTCTTTGCCAACCTATGAAGATCGTTTTGTCATGCCGCCAGAACACCGTGAATATGTGGCAGAATTGACAATGGATGATGCTTATACCTTCAAAGCTGAAACAGGCATTGGTGGTTTCAAAGGACGTCCAGAACGGGGTCTCTAAAAAATGAAAGAGAACCAGCAACAGCAAATTTATCGTTGCCTTTCTCAATTGCTAGACTATCCCACGGAAGCATTGGGTGAACAAACACGTACTTGTATTGACTTGCTTAAAGGAGATTATTCTCAAGCGGCTCAACAAATGGAAAGTTTTCTGCATTTTGTAGAAACCACTGAGCTGGGCCGTTTAGAGGAAGTTTATACAGGTACTTTTGACATCAATCCAGCCTGTCATATTTTTGCAGGTCATATTCTTTTTGGTGAAAGTTTTAAACGGGGCGCGTTTATGGCTGAGCTGACAGAAGAGTATCAAAAACGTCATTTTGATACGAAAAAAGAGCTTGCAGACCATATTCCGGTATTACTCAGATTTTTATCTGGACTTGCCCTGGATGATACTTTGGCCAAGGAGTTAAATTCTGATTGCCTCATACCGGTATTTCAAAAAATGAATGACAATTTTAAGGAAGATTCACAGAATCCTTATGTACCGGTACTGAGAACTGTTCCAATTGTACTTCAAGGATAAAGGTAGGCACTCCGTCCACCGGAGTGCACAACTTTAAACATTAGCGGGAGAATACATAATGACACCTGATGTATTTTTGTTCGGTGTTTTTCCTTATTTGTGCATTTTTATTGCCATTGGGGGAAGCGTTTGGCGATACACGACTGATCGATTTTCCTATTCAAGTTTATCTTCTCAATTTTTAGAAAGTCGGCAACTTTTTTGGGGCTCAGTAGCTTGGCACTATGGTATTTTATCTGTGTTGACTGTGCATTTGGTTGGTTTTCTGATTCCTGGAACAATCTTGGAATGGAATACAGAACCCATGCGATTGTACATCATGGAAACAACGGGTTTTACCTTAGCCCTGTTTGCGCTCGCGGGACTTATTATGCTAATTGTCAGACGATTCAGCAAATCCCGTATTAGAGCAGTAACCTCACCGATGGATGTTGCCTTGCTCATGTTTCTTTTGATTCAAGTGGCAACAGGCGTATGGACAGCCATGTTCTATCGTTGGGGATCATCCTGGTATGCAGCGTATGCTGTTCCTTACTTATGGTCTGTTCTCGAATTCAAACCTAATGTAGGGCTAGTGAATAATTTACCGCTGGTGGTGCATATACACATTCTGAATGCGTTTGTACTGGTATTGCTGATACCTTTCACCCGTTTGGTCCACTTTTTAGCCGTTCCAATTGAATACATTTGGCGCCCTCATCAAATTGTGAGATGGAATCGACGTAAGCCGATCATTGGTACAGGTAGCTAAAACAATTTTCCTATCCCCCGCACTGCCATTAAGTTAAGGCTTCGCTAAGCTTGGAACGAAAAGAAATTCGACGTTTTTTTGGAGTGCAAAGCGCAAGCTTTGCAACATTTTTTTGCTTAACTTAATGGCAGTGCCCCGCCGCGGGGGCTTGCCTTTTTTCCTTCCTCAATAAAATCACTTCTTTTTCTCCCTGTCTTCCTCCTCAAAGCCAATGAGCACAAAAATGCGCCTTGCAATCGACAGGTCCATAAGAGCAAAAATGTCTCATAATTGTTGGTTCCTTTTAAACGTTGAAACCTGAATTTTAAGCAATTTAAAAAATATACCTGAAGTGCTTAAGATTATATGTGAGTATTGGAACATCATATATACAGGCTGCAATAATTGCATCTGGTAATTCTAAATGATGAGAAAGTAAATATCGAGTCAGAAATTGCGTGGCTAAATCCAAAACAACTTGGTTAATCTCTAAACGCTTCAAACCATTAATTTTTCTAATAATTTTTTGCATTTCCCGCTTATTATGAGCGCCTTGTATGAGTTCCATTTCAATAATTGAATTGAGACAAAAGACCATCAAAATCGCTTTTCAACATCTTTTAGAAAGTATTGCTAAACAAGCGCAATGGGTATTGACTCAAGAAAATACTTTAAAAATTGGCTAACTGAGGGCTTGCATTCTGAATTTGAGGAATTGATTCCTTTGGGTACAAAAGAGGTTAATTAACTAATAACGTGAGTTCGACTTATTTTTCAATAAGTTAAGTTTGTTGGTTTAATGCTATTTAGTTGAAAGTCGGTTGGGTTACGTTTTTTTGCGGCGCAAAAAAATCTAACCCAACCTACAACAAGGATTACATTCTTAATATTCAAGTCGAACTCACGTTAATAATGTATAATGCTCACCACGAATCTCAAATCAAAAAGCACCGACATAAGTGTTTTTTTTAAAACTTGGCTTATTTATGTCTATAAATATTAAAGAGTTGGAAAGCAATTAAGACTAATTTAATCAATAGCTTACCTGATTTTGCTGAGGCCGTTACCAAATCAAGTCAATCGCTATCAAAGACGCTTGCGATGCGGTCAAAAAAGCGAAAAAAGACTACTTGCGAACGGGGCAACTCCAAAAAGTCAAATTTCGCTCACGGAAGCAACCTCAGCAAAGTTTTTACCTACCTAAGTCAGCCATTAAAAAACACGGATTTCCAAGGGCGTGTGGTGAGTCTCGATCCTGGAATTCGGACATTTTTGACGGAATTGGTTAAAATTAAACCTTAAAATGATTGGTGCACTTTAACAGTATTTGGAGCTATCGATGAGTGAAAGCAAACATTGTCGCCTATTAATTCTGGGATCAGGACCCGCGGGTTACACAGCTGCTGTGTATGCTGCCCGCGCTAATTTGAATCCCGTTCTCGTCACAGGGAACGAAATAGGGGGGCAATTGACAACCACCACAGAGGTTGAAAATTGGCCTGGCGGTCCTGAAGGGGT
>CAYFOB010000041.1:2235-3100 GCA_964344525.1 uncultured Thiomargarita sp. | reverse complement strand
GGAACGCATGCGTAAACATGCTGAGCAATTTAACACTGAAATTATTACTGACCACATTAATAAAGTTGATTTAAAGCAACGCCCATTTAGTTTAACGGGTGATAGTGGTCAATATACGTGTGACGCCTTGATTATTGCGACTGGGGCTTCTGCTCAATATCTAGGCTTGCCCTCTGAACAAGCTTTTAAAGGTAAAGGCGTATCAGGTTGTGCCACTTGCGATGGATTTTTTTATCGTAATCAAAAGGTTGCGGTGATCGGTGGTGGCAATACGGCGGTGGAAGAGGCTTTGTATTTAGCCAACATTGCATCACATGTCACCCTAGTGCATCGACGTGATGCGCTACGTGCTGAAAAGATATTGACTGATCGTCTACTTGAAAAGGAAAAAGAGGGTAAAGTCACTATCGCTTGGCGTCATGTACTTGACGAGGTGTTAGGTGACAAAAATGGTGTGACGGGGATGCGCATTAAAAATGTACAAGACGGTAGCACCCAGGAAATCGATTTATTTGGCGTTTTCATCGCCATTGGTCACAAACCTAATACAGATTTATTTGTTGATCAATTGGAAATGAAAAATGGTTACATTGTTGTCAAGCGCGGCAGCGAGGGCAATGCACAAGCAACCAGTGTACCAGGCGTGTTTGCAGCGGGTGATGTGTGTGACCATATTTATCGTCAAGCAGTCACATCAGCGGGGATGGGGTGCATGGCAGCGCTAGATGCTGAAAAGTATTTGGATAATCTTTAATATTTCTTGTTCCCAAATAGAGCTGTTGCAAAATCAAACCTTAATAACTACACGGATTACTTCGGGCACCGTCAAAACCTAAGGCTAAAGCGGGGGTTTGACTTATCCTTT
>CAYFOB010000041.1:0-2225 GCA_964344525.1 uncultured Thiomargarita sp. | reverse complement strand
AAAAGTAATCTGTGTAGTTATTAGGTTTTTTGCAAAGAAAAACGACATAAAAGCAATGAAACCTATCACACTAACTATTACTTTATACCTCCTATTAATTGGTTGCGCCTCTGATCCTAAAACGGAAAATTGGTCTGCCGAACGTCTTTATTCTGAAGCAAAAGAAGCGATAAACTATGGCGATTTTTCCACAGCCATCAAATATTATGAAATCTTAGAAGCACGATATCCCTTTGGAACGTATGCACAACAAGCCCAATTGGATATCATTTATGCCTATTATAAATATGAAGAGCCAGAATCAGCAATAATCGCTGCTGATCGATTTCTTAGATTATACCCTCGCCATCCAAAAATCGATTATGTTTATTACATCAAAGGGTTAGTCTATTTTGATCTTAACCAAGGCGCTTTGGATCGTATTTTGCCACTTGACCGTTCGCAACGTGACCAAAATTCGGCCATGCAATCATTTCAGGCATTTTCCGAATTGCTCACACGTTTTCCAGGTAGTAAATACAACAAAGATGCCAGACAACGCATGATTTATTTGCGCAACATGTTGGCTCAACACGAGCTAAATGTGGCACAATTTTATATGAAACGGGGTGCTTATGTAGCAGCCGCTAACCGTGCTAAAACGGTGATTGCATCCTATCAACGTACACCTGCGATGCCCGATGCCTTGGTCATGTTAGCTAAAGCCTATAAAATTTTGGGCATAAATGATTTATCTGACGATGCCTTGAGCGTGTTAAAGTTGAATTATCCCAATCATAAGGGGATTCTAGAGGTGGAAAGCTTGGTAATCAAATAAAATTGATTGTCTGAATCAGAAAAATTCTGATTCAGACAATTATTCTGCCAATTTTCTAATTCAGACAAAAAGCTTCTTCCTCCAAAATGCGGTAAAATTCATGAGCAGGTACTTAATGCAGCAGAATGTAGACTTATTCCTGCTAACCCCTTGAAAATACAAAAGACTCTATCAACCTGACACAGAAGCGTTGAGAGGCGCTTAAATAATGAATGATTTTATGTTAATGGATCCAACAAATCAGTCCTTTCAAGAATTGTTTAGTAATGGAGTTAAATATGTTGTCCCAAGATTCCAACGAGATTACGCCTGGGATCAGGAACAGTGGGAAGATTTATGGGCAGATATTGAAACACTGGAGCATTATCATTATATGGGGTATATTGTGCTCCTAAGGAAAGGACAGTTGGAATTTGAGGTAATTGATGGTCAACAACGTTTGGTGACTCTCTCGCTTATTGTACTGGCGGCGATGGCAAACATTCTTAATTTAATCAATCAAGGTATTGAAAAAATTGAGAATCAAGAGCGTTTAAGAGTTTTGACGGATCGGTTAATTGGTTATAAAAATCTGGTGACTATGAACGTCAGCAGTAAGCTATATTTGAACAGAAACAATAACTATTTTTATCAAAAAATTTGTTCAAATTTAGCGCCTCTGAATCCAGTTGGAATCACCGCCAGCAATCAATTGATCAAGCAGGCATTTGAATTTTTCAGTAAACCAATGTCATCTCTCAGTGGTAGTGAATTAGGTAATTTGATTGAAAAGATCACTTCCAGAATGGTGTTCACTAAAATCGTGGTGCGTGACATCTTGAATGCTTATAAATTATTTGAAACTTTAAATGCCAGAAGTGTGCAGCTTTCTATTCCTGATCTTTTAAAAAATTATCTCTTTTCGATAATTACTAGCAATGATGATGTTCCAGATGAGCAAATCAATGAACTGGATGAGGATTGGTTAAACATTTTGACACAATTAAGAGAAAATAATTTTTCTGATTTTATCCGTCATCACCATAATATTCAAAGTCATGAAAAAAGAAATTTGTTTAGATCGCTTAAACAGCTAGCGAATACACCACAGTCAGCCAGCCAATATTTAAAATCATTAATTGAATATACGCCCATTTATGCCTCATTGTTAAATCCTCATGATGAGTGGTGGAAAACGCAAAATAATGCACATCATAAAATTAGCCATTATCTACAAGGCTTAAAGCTGTTTACGATTAACCAGCCTTTTCCTGTATTGATGGTTGCCTGCAAAAATTTTTCTCCTGAGGAATTTATCAAAACTCTCAAATATCTTTATGTTCTTTCTGTGCGATACAATATCATCTGCCGTTTTTCACCTAGTGCAGGATGGCGGAAATTTCCAGGCCACCTACACTCGAAGCAGAGC
>CAYFOB010000040.1:3264-15026 GCA_964344525.1 uncultured Thiomargarita sp. | reverse complement strand
GGGAAATTACTAAACAACAATTAAAAAAAGTTAGTATAAACTTTAAGGAACCAGCCCCAGACGTTTGCTTGATTCATGTGCTTGAATATAAAACCCTTGCATGTTGTGTTATCTTTTGATGAGGGAAGCCACACCACTTATATTATTACTGCGTACCAACCCGATTTGAATCATTTTGAAGCCGATTTAAAAACGAGGCGATTGCAATGAAACATAATCAATGTCCTTTGTGTAAAGGACTTACCCGCGAAGGGAAAACAACTTTTACGGCGGTTTTGGGATTTGGCGTGGTGGTAGTTAGAGATGTACCAGCAATAGTTTGCGAATTGTGCTGACTGGATTGAAGATCATGTTGCTGAAAGAGTCGAATCCGCCAAAATAAATTACCAGATGGTAGCCGTTTCTCATTGGCAATATGAAAAAAGCCATTTTAAAATATGAATGTTCCACTTCGTAAAAGACATATCTATGCTTCAAATTCTACAAAAAATTGCTAACTACCTGCCCGATAATTCTCATAAACAAATAGTACGAACAGATAATCAAGAATTCTCTAATCTGTCAGTGAATCAACTAATACTCAAAATCAGCAGAGCTATACCCACCGCTAATCATTCTGATTGCACAGAATTTCAAGCACTTTTAAACGAACTCAAAACCAGACCAAATCTGGAAATGATGTTTTTCGCTGGTGAATATTTTGATAACAAAAAGCTGCCAGAGGGCATAAAAATACACCACCAATTTGGTAAAAAATACAAAAAAAGCCGTTTAAACCGTTGGCTGAAATTTAAAATTTATCGATATCTTCATATCAACCAAAGAACAGAAATTGTATTACCTTTTTTGCATTTGTGTTTAGAAAATATTAAACAACATGTCAATAACGGATTTGCTATTGTCATTCTGGAAACCCTAAAAAACCGATGTATAAAATTGGCAATCATTGACAATGGAACAGGTTTTCTTAATAGGCATAATGAGCCGATTTCCATAAAACAAGCCATTTTATATAACCATACTTTTGGAGAAAATGGGCACAAGGGACAAGCTTTATGGTGGATGGTGCAAAACAAATCGCCAGTCACATTTATTAAACAAGGTGGGGAAGCCGCACTTTTAATTCCTAATGTGTCATCTTCAACACCTAGCGTTAAACGGGCTTGGCAACTTGATGATACGTATGGCACGACGGTTATAGCACTGTTTAATTATAATAAGAAACCAGTCGTCATTTTTCGTGGAGAAAGACTCAAACGGGAAATGGAAAAACTAGAACAAGACATGAATATTGATTTGTAGGATTTTAAAAAGGGAGAAAAAACAATGAATGCTCTCAAACTTGGATTAATCACCTTTTTCATGTTATTGATGCTTGCCTCCTGTACCTCGCCGGAGGAACTTATGAGGCAACACAAAGAAGAAGCCGTTAAAAAAGCCTGGCTACAAGAACAGAAATTGGTCAAACTGGGACATATAGGCACTCATCCCTGGAGTGAAGAAGAAAGAAAACAACTCATTGAGCAAGGTAAAGTCGATGGCTATGACGGCTGGTATATAAACAAATATGTTGAAGATAACCAACAGCTTGCAACTAGCCCAAATAATATCTATTTTGCAACGGATGAAAATTTGTTTGTTTCAGAAGAAGTTTTAAAATCATCCGCATTACGTTCATATCTTATCAAATATGAAAAAAATAAGTATCTTCTTTGGGGAGGAACGCTGTCTGCAATTATTGTGTTAGTGCTAGCATTTCAAAATAACCGCGCAGTCATAACATATCCTGCCGTAGCAGGCGCTATTTTAGGGGGAATCAAATTGGGTATTGTTTCAGGAGGCTCAATTTTTGCAATTTTAGCAGGTTTGGCTGGAGGGCTTATTGTTGGCACTATAGCAGGCATGTTTCTTTTTTTAATGATTTTGTCGGTTGGAGTCGGATAGGTATTAGAGTTGTTGCGAAATATATAGCAACAACTCTAATGATCTTACCTTTGAGGTGATAAGGAGCAGAAATACTATGAAATTAATTATTGATATTCCGGAAAAATATGTCATTTCTCAATCACCGGAAAAATTAGCCAAATTATTCAAATTGAATACTGCCATAGACATGTATAAAAATGGGCTACTTTCGGTAAAAGCAGCCATTGAATTTATTGGAAAAATAGATCGCTATGAATTTTTATACGAATGCCAACAAAGAGGTGTCGAACACCAAACCTATGAGAATATTGAAGAATTAAACAACGAAGTGGCTATGTTGGATAAGGAATTATCATGATTGTAGTAGCAGACGCATCACCTTTAGTGGCATTAGCAATATGTGATAGTTTGGAGATTTTAGACAAACTATTTGATGAAGTTAAAGTTTCACCAGAGGTTTATGAAGAAGTAATTGTTGGTGGCAAATTCGGAGCAACTCAACTTAAAGAATATTTACAAGGAAAAATCATTAATTTGGATTTAAATAGTTTTGTAATTGAGGGAAGTTCACTAGATAAAGGTGAATTGAGTTCTATCGCATTGTATAAATACCTCCAAGCAGACTATTTGTTAATTGATGAAAAAGCGGGACGAAGGGTAGCTAAAATGAACCACATAAAAGTTATTGGAAGCCTTGGTGTCTTGATTGAAGCCAAGAAAAAAGGAATACTTCAATTTCTTAAACCTCATATTGAAATTTTAAGATCATCTCAAATTTATTTTAATCCAACCTTGTTAGATTATACTTTGAAACTTGTTAACGAATAATTCTTAATTTCCTTGTGAAGGATTCTCCAAAGGTTGATGCTATAGCCGTAATTGGTGTTCCACGAATCACGGTTGCCGAATGCCTCAGTACTTCAAAACGGCAAACTCCATCATCCTATTCCTTTCATCCATCCCCAATCAATTCATTGTGATTAATTCAAATGCAATCAATCCAAGAACTTATCACCCAAGCGCAACAAGAAATTCATAACGCACCTGATTTAGCAGCCCTAGATCAATTGCGCGTTCACTTTTTGGGCAAAAAAGGTCTCCTCACAGCGCAGCTCAAGCAGCTCGGCAAATTAGCGCCTGAGCAACGCCCTGAAGCAGGAAAAGCAATTAACGAAGCGAAAAAAACGTTGCAACAAATGATTGAAACACGAAATCAAACGCTACAAGCGATAAAGTTAGAGGCACAACTTGCGGCAGAGCGTATTGACGTCACCTTGCCTGGGCGTGGACAACCCAAGGGCGGCTTACATCCCATCACACAAACTTTGCAACGGATTGAAAATTTATTTGCACAAGTGGGATTTAGTGTTGAAGAAGGTCCTGAAATTGAAGACGATTACCATAATTTTGAAGCTCTCAACATTCCTGCTCACCATCCCGCGCGTGCAATGCACGATACTTTTTATATTGACGCGCATACGCTCTTACGAACTCACACTTCGCCGGTGCAAATTCATGTGATGAAAGAGCGACAACCACCGCTAAAAATTATTGCCCCAGGGCGCGTCTATCGTTGCGACTCCGATGTCACACACACCCCAATGTTTCATCAAGTTGAAGGCTTGATGGTGGATACAAACATCAGTTTTGCTGATCTCAAAGGGATTTTGGATGATTTTATTAAGCAATTTTTTGAACGCGATTTACAAGTGCGCTTTCGTCCGTCCTACTTTCCTTTTACTGAGCCTTCTGCCGAAGTTGATGTACAATGTGTCGCCTGTGGAGGTGCTGGTTGTCGTGTGTGCAAACAAACTGGCTGGTTAGAAGTGCTGGGCTGTGGTATGGTACACCCAAATGTCTTTTCCCAAGTGGGGATTGATAATGAAAAATACACAGGCTTTGCTTTTGGCATGGGGGCAGAGCGTTTAGCCATGTTGTATTATGGCGTTAATGATATACGCTTGTTTTTTGAGAATGATTTACGGTTTTTGCGTCAATTTAATTAACTGATGTTACACCTCAATGTGTTAGTCGGCTTTAGCCTCCTTAGCCTTGGGCTTTAGTCCAAGGCTTGTTGATTTCAGGATACAATATCATGAAAGTATTTTACTTATTACTTTTATCAATAGTTTTTCTATCAGGATGCACGGCAGAAAATGTCCGTGACAAAACCTACCTTGCTCATGAGGGTATTGCTCACGAAGATGCACTTCCCAAGCAAGCCAAAGACAATTATGAAGCGGCTAAGGAATATCAAAAAGCAATCGAAATTTTTGAGCAAGCCAAAGCCAACTACAAAAAAGGAAACTTTGACCTTGCTGCACGTGAATATCAAAAAGCAGCCGAAATGGGCTTGTTGGTAGCGCAAAATAATTTGGGATTTATGTACTATGAAGGCAAAGGCATTTCTCAAGATTTTGCCAAGGCTCACAAGTGGTTTCGTTCGGCAGCCCACCAAGGATTGTCGGATGCCCAATACAATCTTGCGTCGATGTATCAAACAGGCAAAGGAGTTAAAAAGGATTTAGCCGTTGCTGAGCGGTGGTATCAGAAAGCGGCGAAGCGAGAGGATGCTGAGGCACAATACCAGTTGGGATTGATGTACTATACTGGCAATGGCGTCACTCAAAATTTGACTTTCGCTGAAAAGTGGTTTCGCAAAGCCGCAAAGCAGGGAAATGCTAAAGCACAAAGCGGGTTAGGGCAATTATACTATAAAGGTGAAGGTGTAAAGCAGGATTTTATCAAAGCGGTCCTTTGGACTCGCCAAGCAGCCGAACAAGGGGTGGCTGATGCACAAAATAACCTTGGCATGATGTACCATAATGGCGAGGGCGTAAAGCAAGATATGGTGTTGGCTTATCTATGGGTTTCGTTGGCAGCAAGACAAGGAAATAAAAAAGCAATTAGGGGACGTAACTATTTGATAGATAAGTTGTCCACCAAACAACTGGCCAAAGGAGAAAAACTCATAGAGGAGTGGACTCAAAAATAAGGCTTTCAACATGCTAATTCAACGTCTTACCATTATTGGTGTTGGTCTGATAGGAGGCTCCTTAGCCCGCGCCCTCAAACGAGCTGGTGCGTGTGGCGAAGTTGTCGGTTGCGGACGCAACACCACCAATTTACAACAGGCCATTGATCTTGGTGTTATAGATCGTTATGATACTCACCCAGCCCGCGCCATCAAAGAGGCTGACATGATCGTTGTTGCGGTGCCTTTGGGTACAATGGCTCCTCTGTTTGCTACCATGCGTGAAGCATTGTCCCCACAGGCAATTATCACCGACGTTGGTAGCGCAAAAGCCAGCGTCGTTGCCGATGCGCGGAAACATTTAGGCCAACATTTTTCACGTTTTGTTCCTGGACATCCCATTGCAGGCACCGAAAAAAGTGGGGTAGCTGCTTCGTTTGCAGAATTATTTGAAAACCATCGCGTAATACTCACGCCTTTGCCCGAAACGGATTCACAAGCAGCCACGCTCGTAACAACGATGTGGGAAAAAACGGGCGCAGAAGTGGTCAACCTGTCAGTAGAACATCACGATGAAGTCTTAGCCGCAACCAGTCATTTGCCACATTTGTTAGCCTATGGTTTGGTAGAAACTTTAGCAAAAATGGATGCTCGGACTGAAATATTTGGATTTGCAGCAGGGGGATTTCGGGATTTTACCCGCATTGCATCAAGTGATCCGCAGATGTGGCATGATATTTGTTTTGCCAACCAGAACGCTATTCTCAAGGTATTGGCGCATTTTCAAACGGATCTTGCTCTGCTTTCTGACGCGATCAAACATGGCAATAGCCAACACATCAAAAGCACTTTTACCCACGCCAAAACAACCCGCGATCAATTTTTAAAGCGCACTCAACAATGACAATTCAAAAATTTATAGTCAAGCCTGGCGGAAAATTGCAAGGTACATTTCGTGTGCCTGGCGATAAGTCCATTTCTCATCGTGCCATTATGTTAGGCGCGATTGCAGAAGGCACGACGCAAGTCAAGGGTTTTTTAGAGGGGGAAGATACCTTGGCAACATTGGCTGCATTTACTGCTATGGGGGTTTCTATTGAGGGACCCACTAATGGGCAAGTCACTATACATGGAGTGGGATTGCATGGCTTGCAAGCACCGTCTGCACCTTTATATTTAGGTAATTCTGGTACCTCAATGCGCTTGCTTTCAGGATTAATGGCAGGACAAGCATTTTCTGTAGAAATGCGTGGCGATGCCTCATTGTCACGCCGCCCCATGCGCCGTGTGACTGATCCCTTAACAAAAATGGGAGCACAGATTGAAACGGAAGGAACACCGCCCCTCAAAATTTTTGGTGGACAAAGCTTGCAAGGGATCAATTACACCATGCCCATAGCCAGCGCCCAAGTGAAATCATGCTTGTTACTCGCCGGTTTATACGCTGATGGGACTACCTGCGTGATGGAGCCAGCACCTACCCGTGATCATACCGAGCGTATGTTGACAGGATTTGGCTATTCAGTTAAACGAGATGGACAGCATATTTGCCTGCAAGGCGGTGGCCAATTACAGGCGATGTCAATTGACGTGCCTGCTGATATTTCTTCAGCCGCGTTTTTTATGGTGGCAGCCAGTATTGCCCAAGGCTCTGAAATCTTGTTAGAGCATGTTGGCATTAACCCCACCCGCATCGGTGTGATAGAAATTTTGCGACAAATGGGGGCTGATATTAGCTTGCATAATCAACGCGATGTGGGTGGAGAGCCGGTGGCTGATATTCATGTGCGTGCCAGCCACTTGCATGGTATCAATATTCCACAAGAGCAAGTCCCTTTGGCGATTGATGAATTTCCTATATTATTTATTGCAGCAGCCTGTGCTGAAGGAAAAACGGTACTAACTGGCGCGGCAGAATTGCGTGTAAAAGAAAGTGATCGCATTCAAGTGATGGCAGATGGCTTGGAAACAATAGGCATAGACGCGATACCCACACCTGATGGTCTGGTAATACAGGGGGGGCAAATACAAGGGGGTACTATCAATAGCCACGGTGATCACCGTGTGGCTATGGCGTTTACAATAGCCGCTTTACGTGCCAACAACACCATCACTATTGAAGATTGCGCCAATGTGGCCACGTCATTTCCGAATTTTATCAATTTAGCACAAACAGCTGGCATTAATATAAAATAAGCACTATGCCCATTTATGAATATAAACATGTAGATACCCCTTGCTCACGCGGCAAAATTTTTGAGATTAAACAATCTATTAATGACGAATCTCTCACACACTGTCCCACTTGTAATGGTCCGCTACGTAAACATATTTCCCGCATTAGTCTCAGTATTTCAAAAACGAATGCTGAAATCCGCGACCTTGGTTTTACCAAATTAGTCAAGCGAGATAATGGAGTTTACGAAAATGTTACGCTTCGATCAGGAGAAAGTCGCTACATGGAGGCAGGTAAACCTGAAACGATACCAGATTTTTCAAAAACGATCAGCGATTAATTCATGACAAACATTCCAGTCATCACCATAGATGGACCAAGCGGTGCTGGTAAAGGGACAGTCAGCCTAAGGCTGGCAAAACATCTAGGCTGGCACACACTTGACAGTGGGGCCATGTATCGGGTATTAGCCAAAGCCGCGCTCTATCACAAAACGTCATTAGAAGATGAAACCGCATTGGCAAGCCTAGCAACCCATTTAGATATCCATTTTGAGCCCCTATCTGATTTAAGCGGCACCCTAGTCATCTTGGAGGGGCAAGACGTATCGCGGGATTTACGCTGTGAAGCCTGCGGTGCGGCAGCCTCACAAATCGCAACCTTGCCTGCGGTGCGCCAAGCCCTATTGGTTCGACAACGTGCCTTTTGTCAAGCGCCAGGCTTAGTGGCTGATGGGCGAGATATGGGGACTATTGTTTTTCCTGATGCGGCACACAAATTTTTTTTAACCGCCAGCTGTGAAGAACGCGCACAGAGACGTTATAAACAGTTGAAAGAAAAAGGAATAAATGCTAAGCTTGCCAACATAGCAATAGAAATCGCAGAACGCGATAAACGCGACCGCACACGCACGATTGCCCCTTTAATCGCGGCAGCCGACGCTCAAATCATTGATACCTCGGGGATATCGATTGAAAAGGTGGTAGCGTGTATTTTAGAGAAAGTAGTAGCACTTGGGTCACTCTGAACGGAGTGAATATCATTAACCAACCCGCATTTTTATTGCGGTTTACGACTCAATGATCAGTTTACTGATAACTGATAACTGATAGCTGATAACTGATATGAGCGAAAGCTTTGCTGAATTATTTGCAGAAAGTCAATCCGAAAAAAACATGAAGCCCGGCACTATTGTCACGGGCACAATTTTGGACATACGCCAAGATGTCGTCATCGTCAATGCTGGACTCAAATCTGAAGGCGTTATTCCAATTGAACAATTTTACAACGATGCAGGTCAACTTGAGGTTGAGGTGGGAGATGAAGTTGATGTTGCTTTAGATGCTGTAGAAGATGGATTTGGAGAAACCAAATTATCTCGTGAAAAAGCGAAACGTGCTGCCGCTTGGGCTATACTTGAACGTGCTTTAGAAACTCAAGAAACCATTACCGGTATCATCACTGAAAAAGTCAAAGGTGGTTTTACCGTTCATATGAATGATATCCGCGCCTTTTTACCAGGTTCTTTGGTTGATGTACGTCCTGTGCGCGATACCACCTATTTGGAGAATAAACCGCTAGATTTTAAGGTTATTAAATTGGACAAACGGCGCAACAATGTTGTCGTTTCGCGCCGTGCTGTGGTTGAAAAAGAAAATGATCAAGAACGCGAAGCCCTGTTGGCAACCATGCAAGAGGGTATGGTACTGCGTGGTATTGTCAAAAACCTCACAGATTACGGTGCCTTTGTGGACTTGGGCGGCGTGGATGGTCTGCTCCATATCACCGATATGGCTTGGAGACGTGTCAGACATCCTAACGAAGTGGTCAAAGTTGGCGATGAAATTGAAGTGAAAGTGCTGAAATTTGACCGTGAACGTGTTCGAGTTTCTTTGGGTCTCAAACAATTGGGCGAAGATCCGTGGCTTGATCTTGCACGCCGTTACCCTGTCAATGCGCGAGTGTTTGGTAAAGTCACCAATCTTGCTGACTATGGCTGCTTTGTTGAAATCGAAGAAGGCGTAGAGGGTTTGGTGCATGTTTCAGAAATGGATTGGACCAACAAGAACGTACACCCATCAAAAATTGTACAAATTGGGGATGAAGTCGAAGTCATGGTACTCGACATCGATGAAGAGCGTCGCCGTATTTCGTTGGGTATCAAGCATTGTTACCCCAATCCGTGGGAAGAATTTGCCACCACCCACAATAAAAATGACAAAGTGGTGGGTTACATCAAATCCATAACCGACTTTGGTATTTTTATAGGCTTAGAGGGCGGTATTGATGGATTAGTGCATTTGTCTGATATTTCTTGGAATGTACCTGGTGAAACTGCTGTACGCAACTACAAGAAAGGTGATGAAGTTGAGGCTGTTGTCTTAGCAGTAGATGCAGAGCGAGAAAGAATTTCCTTGGGTATCAAGCAATTAGACAAAGACCCTTTTTCCAACTTTGTTGCTGTGCACCCTAAGGGGAGCGTCGTTAAGGGCGTTGTGAGTGAAATTGATTCCAGCAAAGCGGTAGTCCTATTGGAAGAGGGTGTAGAAGGCATTTTGCGGGCTCAAGAATTAGGGCATGAGCCTGTTGACAACGCACAAACTTCCTTAAAAAATGGGGAAGAAATAGAAGCCAAGGTGATTGGCGTAGACAGAAAAAAACGCATGATAAACCTATCTGTCAAGGCATTGCTTACCCAAGAAGAAGCAACCGCTGTTCAAGATTATGGCAATTCCCAACCCACTGTTAATGCCACTTTTGGCGATTTGCTGAAAGAACAAATGGAAACGCAATAGTATAGTTTTTCAGAACTTCAAAAAACCTGACAGGTTTTGGAAACCTGTCAGGTTTGGAACGGATTTATTGATTTATTATGGCTGAAAAAATATATGACAAAATCTGAACTGATCGAAGCGATTGCGCTAAAACAAACCCAATTACCCCAAAAAGATATTGATTTATCAATTAAAAATATTTTAGAACAAATGGCACAAGCATTGGAAAGAGGGGAACGAATAGAAATTCGTGGTTTTGGAAGTTTTTCTTTGCATTATCGTCCATCGCGGAAGGGACGTAACCCTAAAACAGGTAAGCCTGTGTTTTTGCCTGAAAAGCGTGTCCCCCATTTTAAACCGGGTAAAGAATTACGGGATCGAGTTAATATGGGTGCTGGCTATACAGATTACTAAAACTTAGAAAGCTAACATAAACGATGATTGATTTATTATGGCTGCTATTACCAGTAGCAGCCGCCTCGGGTTGGTTAGCAGCGCGGTATAAAAAAACTACGAAAAATTTTTTATCCCCAGATTATTTCAAGGGGTTAGATTATCTACTGAATGAAGAACCTGATAAAGCTATCGATGTCTTTATTAAATTCATTGATGTAGACTGCGACACTGCAGAAACCCATTTCGCTTTAGGTACCTTCTTTCGCCGCCGTGGTGAAATCAACCGAGCCATTCGTATTCACGAAAATCTCATTGCCAAACACACGCTTCATTCTCAGCAACGCAACATAGCGATGTTTGAGCTGGCGATAGATTATCGTCAAGCCGGTTTATTGGATAGGGCTGAAAATTTACTTCAAGAACTAGCCGTTTCGGATAGCCATCAACTGTTAGCCTTGCACCAATTATTGGAAATTTACCAGCAAGTACAAGACTGGGAAGGTGCCATTAACACAGCGCAACATTTGGTAAAAACGGCCAATGAGCCAATGCACAATCTTATTGCCCAATATTATTGCGAGCAAGCAGATAGCTACAAACAACAAGGAAAAAATGAGACGGCGTTAGAGACAATACAATTGGCGTTAAAAAACGATCCTAATTGTGTCCGTGCCAGTTTACTCGAAGCGCAATTGGCTTTAGATAGTGGTAACCAAAAGCAAGCGATTTCAGCCTTTCGACGGGTAGAACAACAAGATCCTGACTATTTCACGGAAGTGACAGAACCTTTGCAAGCCTGTTACGAGCAAATTGGGCAACCAGACGAATTTACTCAGTATTTGCGTCATATTTTAGAACACTATAATGCACCGATGTTAACGCTGACAAAGGTTGTCAAACAACAAGAGGCCGATTTTGTTATCCAAAAAATCAAAAAACAGTCGCCGTCAGTCTATGGAATAGAACTATTGCTTGATTTAACCCTGCCCAAAACAGAGGGTATCGTCCATGATCGCTTGTTACTATTGAAAGATATGACAATGCAACTGTTGAAAAAAAAACCGGCCTACCAATGTACGCGCTGCGGATTTACAACCAAAATGTTGTGTTGGCGCTGTCCAAGTTGTCACCAATGGAATACAGTCAAACCTTTTCAGTGATCAGTGAACGAGAAAACCTTGAAGGTTTAACCCTAAATAAGTACTGAAACAGAAATTTTTTTGTCTGAATCAGAATTTGAGAATTTTAAGTGATTCAGACAAAAAAATGCCTGAAAATCTGATAACTGAAAAAAATGTTCGCAATCAACGCTTTTCCTATTTTAGCTGTCGTTTTTGCGCTGTTAGGCATGATTTTTCCTCAATGGTTTATTCCATTGTCTGGATGGATACTGCTATTGTTAGGATTTATTATGTTTGCGATGGGCATGACGCTGCGTGTTGAAGATTTTGCACGGGTGTTCAAAATGCCGACAGTTGTGCTTATTGGCGTGGCTATGCAATTTTTGTTTATGCCC
>CAYFOB010000040.1:0-3254 GCA_964344525.1 uncultured Thiomargarita sp. | reverse complement strand
TAGCTCGGGGCTTTCCACCTCTCCTTTCCGCTGGGTTGATTTTAGTGGGCAGTTGCCCTGGCGGAACGGCATCTAATGTGATCTGCTTTCTAAGTCGAGGTGATGTCGCACTTTCTGTCACCTTGACGGCAGTTTCCACGCTGTTGGCATTTTTAGCCACACCTTTTTTAACTTGGCTTTATGTGGGACAAAGTATTGATGTTCCAGTTTTAAAGATGTTGCTGAGTATTTTAAAAATCGTTCTACTTCCTGTGTTGGCTGGTGTCGTAATTAACACCTATTTTGGTCATCATTTGCAGCGTATTAAACCGGTGTTGCCAATTTTATCTGTCTTGGCTATCGTCATTGTTATTGCCATTGTTACCGCACTAAATGTAGATAATTTTAAGCAACTGACTTTGTTGCTGGTGATTGCTGTCATGTTGCACAACATTTTTGGATTAGTGGCGGGATATTTTGTAGCACGTTGGATGGGCTATGATCTCAAAACGGCTCGCACCCTCGCTATCGAAGTTGGTATGCAAAATTCTGGGCTTGGTACTGCTTTGGCTGTTAAATATTTTGGCGCGGCTGCGGCATTGCCAGGGGCATTGTTTAGTGTTTGGCATAATCTATCAGGCGCTTTACTTGCGCAACATTGGAGAGGCAAAGAATGAACAATGTAAATCCCAGAACTAACACAGCTGAAAATGATGCACCAGTCTATTTTTTAGACTTAACAGTTGAAAATGTACGCTGTTTTGGTGAGCAGCAAACGCTTGATTTTTCCAATGGTCATGGTAAACCTGCGCGTTGGACAATTATTCTTGGAGATAATGGAGTAGGAAAAACAACTTTGTTGAAATGTTTAGCGGCTTTGGAACCTATCCAGACAATCAATGAAACTTTTGGATTTTCATTTAATCGTTCCAATGATAAAGATTTTAAAATTTTATCAACACTTTATAGAGGTTCATTAACATCACAAAAATACCCAAATATTAATCATTCTTTTTTTACCAAAGCAAAACCTCTCCAAATTGATTTGACAAGTCATTTTTTTATCTATGCTTACGGTGCTTCACGTCGTATGGGGACAGGCGCGCTAGAAAAAAGTTATAATTCAGATAGTGCTGCCAATCTCTTTTCAGAAGAAATCAGCTTAATTAATGCCGTAGAATGGTTGCTACAAGCTATTTTTGCCTCACAAAATTCGGAGGGCGAAAGCAAATCTTATTTTGAAAACCGTTATGAAAAAGTCAAAAAACTGCTCATAGATTTATTGCCCGATGTGGTCAATATTCGAACGAAATCCATTACTAAAGCTCAATCAAAGCCGGCTATAGAATTTGAAACCTTCTATGGTTGGGTTAGCCTTAGAGATTTAAGTTTAGGTTATCAAACACTGATTGCTTGGATGGTGGATTTAGCACACCGCCTATTTGAACACTATCCTGATAGTGATAATCCCCTTGAACAACCTGCCATTGTTTTGGTGGATGAAATTGATTTGCACTTACATCCTAAATGGCAAAGAACCGTTATTAATCATTTAACAGGTATTTTTAAAAAGACACAATTTGTTGTCACCGCCCATAGCCCACTTATTGTACAATCTGCCCCAACCGATGCTAATATTGTTTTACTAAAGCGACAAGGCAATCAAATTATCATTCATAATAACGAAGAAATGATCAAAGGGTGGCGTATTGATCAAGTGCTAACCAGTGACTTATTTGATTTACCCAGTGCAAGACCCTTTGAATATGATAAATATTTGAAAAAACAGGAACAAATCTTATCCAAACCGCAACGGACGGAAGCAGATGAACAAGAATTAGAGGAAATTGGAAAGAAATTAGATGAATTGCCTTTCGTGACTGAAAATACAGAAGACAATGAGGCAATGGCAATACTTCGCAAAGCAGCTAAGATTTTCAAAACGAACTATAAGATATGATACGAATAACGAAACCAGCTGCGCCTCAAAAATTGTTGACTGATGGGCAAGCTGAAACGGAACATAATAAGCAACTCTACGAAAATGGTGTCAGAGAATTTGAGATTAAAAAAAGTATTTACGGACACAAAACCGTAAAAAAAGCACTAACAGCCGCACAATATCAAAAATGTTGTTTTTGTGAAAGAAAAACAGAAATTGGTGATATTGAACATTTAAGACCAAAAAATGCCTATCAACAAAAAGAAGGTGAGCCACTTGCTAAACCAGGCTATTATTGGTTGGCTTATAAGTGGGATAATTTGTTTTTTTGTTGCGAAAAATGTAATCGAAGTTATAAAAGAAACTTATTTCCTCTTGTTGATGAATCTAAAAGGGCAAAATCACATTTAGATGACCTCAATACAGAGGAGCCACTGTTCATTCATCCTGAAAAAGAAAATCCAGAAAAATTTATTGAATTTATAGGCATACACCCACAGGCAATTAATAACAACACTAGGGGTCAAACGACTATTAAACGGACCAGAATTGATAGACCCTTTTTAGACGAAAGAAGATTAGCAACATACAAAGCGATGAAAGCAATTTATATGCTGATTAATTCACCAAATGGAGATAACCGCACAAAAAACGAATGGCAGCAATTACTGAATGAAGCCACACAAGATTCGGCAGAATTTGCATCAATGATTCGCTGTGCTGTCAAAAAGAAATTCAGATTTTAAGAATAAAAAAAAATTGAAGCAATAATCAGATTACTTGAGGAAAGTTAGGCATGCTAGATTAAAATGCTTTTATCTGTAAATGTTTCCAATAAAAGAAATTTACAGCAATTTTTTCTGTGATATGATAATATATTAATAACCACAGCACAAAAATAGCACTTATCAATGCGTGAATTCAACACATCAGGTCCCTGCAATCCTGCTTTACACTACACAGTCATGCGTGAAGCATTAATTGCAAAAGGCGCAGAAAAAGTACGAAAAGGGCGCTATTTTACCCTTTTTGCGCCCAGACAAGCAGGAAAAACCACCTATTTTCAACTTTTGCTTGAATTCTGTCAGTTGGAAGGTTTTACTCCAATTTGGATTAGTTTTGAAAGTTTGAAAACGGTAACAAAAGACGTTTTTTACCAAGATTTAAATAATCAACTTTCTGAACAATTGGCTAAATATCAGATTAAATCATCTAAAACAATTAAAAATCCCGTTGATCTTCGGCAATTTTTTCAAGGAATTGAGCAACAAGCTATAGTTCTTGTCATTGATGAATTTGAAGGCATACCAAATGCGGTTTTAAGTGAGATTAT
>CAYFOB010000039.1:5121-15090 GCA_964344525.1 uncultured Thiomargarita sp. | reverse complement strand
AAATTCAATATAAGCGTCCAAAAGTTTTTCAACGTCCAGTTTACCATTAGTTTTCACATACCATTTTGGCTCAATACCCAACATATCTTGCCGATAAGCCGTTAATTCTCTTGGGATAATTTCGCGGTAAATCGGGTTCGCAATTTCTAAGCCCCGTTTACCAGAACGAACTAAGCCCAGATCAATTAAGTATTGCCTATCTTCACTTGGAGAATTTTCTGTTTCTTCATTGTCTTCACCAATCAAAATAGATTCAATAATTCGCGCGACTTTTGGCTCTGTCAACTTATCTGCCAATTGATCCAAATGCACATCCCGCCGTTTGATCAAAATTTCAGCAGCATTATCCACATCTGCCTTATTAACCGTTTCTTTCCAGTCAATGGCTTGTTCCTCAAAACACAATTCTCGCCCCAAGGCATTGACTAGCCAAGGTTGTCCTTGAGTCAATTCATAAATTCTGGCCATTGCGGGATGGGTAAATGATTGAGCCGTTGCTTTTTGATGCTGCGCGTATAATTCTTTAATTTGTTCATAAGTAAAATCATTGAGACGAATGGATTTTTCCTTAATATTAAAAGCTGAACCGCCCACAATATGACGTTTTGAGGCATCAGAATAAATCCTATAATCACGAATATCACGCAAACCGATGAGACATAAAGCATGAGGGAATGCGCGAGGGCGTCTAGTATAACCTGCTCGTAATTGACGTAATACTGAAATCAATCCATCACCAATTAAACTATCCACCTCGTCCATCAATACGACTAGGGGTTGAGGCAATTCTAAACACCAACGAGTTAAAAAGGTAGAAAAACTATTGGTGCTACCTTCAAAACAGCGAGCGGAAGGTTGAATTTCTTTTGGCAAGTTAATTTCAGCATTCACTTGGAACTCATTTACAATGGTTTGGTTAATCTCAGTAATTTGATTTCGCCAAGCTTGAGCGGCTTCCACATTGACATATAAAGCAATATACTTTCCCTCCCTGTTCAGCTTTTCCATCAATTGCAACATTAAAGTTGTTTTGCCAGTTTGACGGGGCGCATGTAGAATAAAATAGCGTTTATTTTCAATGAGTTTTTCGAGATTGTCAAAATGAGGGGTTATTGATACCATATAATGATCAGAGGGAATACAAGGTCCTGCGGTGTTAAATGTTTTCATAATGACTCCTGATAGAGTTGTTGCAAAATAAGCTTAAAAAAAATACAAATACCATTAAAGTTGTTGTGAAAGAAATTTTTCCCGACAGATTTTTGTGATTGAGAGGATTTTTATGACAGATTGTCTGCGAGAAATGAGTGATTAATAGTCGCTCAATATCACATTAATCATCAAAATCATATCAATCACAGTTCAAAAATTATTGTGCAACAACTCTAATAAGACAAACCTGTTCCAAACTTTTGGAACAGGATAACAGCTTACAACCAAACCACTTCAATCCTTTTCCCTTCTTCCTCTACCATTTCTCTTTTACCCACAGCCTCCCAATCTTTAATTTCTGTTCGACTAAAAATTATTAACCAACCACTGTCCAAACTCAACCGATTCAAATAATCAACCAATTGTTTTTTACCCTGACTAAGAGCCGTTTTACTGTGACGCTTCAGCTCAAATGCAAACCGTTCTCCTGCAAATTCAATACACAAATCCAAGCGTCCCATGCCCGCCGCATATTCTCGACTAATGCGTCCACCGCTATTGACTATTTGTTGTAGCCATGCCATAAACAACAAATGATGTGCGGCTTCTGTATAAGTTCTACGTTTTGTCACCAATTCACTGTGTTGCTTATAAAATTCAATATAAGCGTCCAAAAGTTTTTCAACGTCCAGTTTACCATTAGCTTTCACATACCATTGCGGATTAATTCCCAGCATATTTTGCCGAGAAAATGTCAACTCACGGGGAATGATTTCACGATAAATGGGGTTCGCAATTTCTAAGCCGTAAGTACCCATGCGGACTAAACCCAAATCAATTAAATATTGTTGATCTTCATTCTGGGCGGTTTCTCCATTGTCTTCACCAATCAAAATAGACTCAATAATTCGCGCGACTCTTGGCTCCGTCAACTTATCTGCCAATTGATCCAAATGCACATCCCGCCGTTTGATCAAAATTTCAGCAGCATTATCCACATCTGCCTTATTAACCGTTTCTTTCCAGTCAATGGCTTGTTCCTCAAAACACAATTCTCGCCCCAAGGCATTGACTAGCCAAGGTTGTCCTTGAGTCAATTCATAAATTCTGGCCATTGCGGGATGGGTAAATGATTGAGCCGTTGCTTTTTGATGCTGCGCGTATAATTCTTTAATTTGTTCATAAGTAAAATCATTGAGACGAATGGATTTTTCCTTAATATTAAAAGCTGAACCGCCCACAATATGACGTTTTGAGGCATCAGAATAAATCCTATAATCACGAATATCACGCAAACCGATGAGACATAAAGCATGAGGAAAAGCCTTAGGGCGTTGAGTATAACCGTTGCGTAATTGACGCAAAACAGAAATCAATCCATCTCCAATTAAACTGTCCACCTCATCCATCAACACGACCAAGGGTTTGGGCAATTGAAGACACCAGCTGGACAAAAATTCCTTGATTCCCCCTTGCATAGAACGAATTTTAAAGCAGCCTTCTTGAGGGATTAAACTTTTTTCCAAATAAATTTTCGCCTTGGATTCAAATTCACTGATGATTAATTCATTGACCGCAGCAACGTCATTACGAAGTGGCTGAGCGGCTTCCACATTGACATATAAAGCAATATACTTTCCCTCCCTGTTCAGCTTTTCCATCAATTGCAACATTAAAGTTGTTTTGCCAGTTTGGCGGGGGGCATGCAGAATAAAATAGCGTTTATTTTCAATGAGTTTTTCGAGATTGTCAAAATGAGGGATTATTGATACCATATAATGATCAGAGGGAATACAAGGTCCTGCAGTGTTAAATGTTTTCATAACGACTCCTAGATTTTCCGCCAAACACGGTTGTGGTTGCTGGCTTTGAGATGACCCCACATTCCATCAAAATGCTGGCTGTGTCCATTTTATCATACGTTCACAAGTTTTAGCACATTTTGGAGTCCAAAGCTTAGTGAAGGGCATGGGTCTCCTTCGCTAAGCTTTGGACGACTTGCATACCTGAAAATTCATGGTTCAGTACTTATTTTATTTTTTCAATTTCACAGGCAGTGGTATGCGATTTTTCCTCAACACCTGTTTTCTTATCCCCAAAAACACGACGACAAGGCAAGCAAGAAATCCCATACCCACCATAAAATGTAGGGGTTCTGTTAAATAATGCAAAAGATTGAGTGAACCGCCTTCGCTTCCATGTCCAGGATGAGCCATCGCAACTGATGTTAAGCACATCATTAAAGCAACCTTCAATTTCAACATGAGTTTTTATCTCCTTTAGGGGATGAGTCATAACTTTGCACGTTTGCAATTCCACGTTACGCAAGAACAAACATCAGCTATAATAATATAGCAAACGATTTCAATAAACTAAGAGTGCGTAACATCAATTAATAAAAAACAATGAGCCAAACAAGCCTGCGCCCCCCTTTTGTGGGCGAAATAGAAGAAGCACCCCGCGCCCGTTTTGATGGGGGAACAATTGTTATTGATAATGTGGCGCAGACTGTCAAAGCGCCAACGCCATTTCGCTGGCTTCAGGGCAAATGGCGTTGCCGTGCGGTTGATTATCGGCTAGTACGTCCTTGGCTTTATGAGCAGAGTATTCGCAATAATATTCCACGTTGGCAAAAATTATCTCTGCCTCTCCAAGAAAACTGGGTGCCTCATTCTTACCAAATTGAAGCTCTTAATACTTGGATAGCGGCTAATTGTTGGGGCAGCGTTGTTTTACCGACGGGGGCAGGTAAAACCGTTTTGGCTTTACGCGCTATTGCGCAAGCCGGGGTGAGCACCCTTGTGGTTGTCCCCACAATTGATTTACTTCATCAATGGTATGCTCGTCTAGAAAATGCGTTTGGTATTCCTATTGGGGCTTGGTACGGTTTGGAAAAAAAGGCGCGTCCCATCACCGTGACCACTTACCCCAGCGCATGGTCACATGCAGAAACATTGGGCAATTTATTTAAGCTCTTGATTTTTGACGAAATTCATCATTTACCGGCGCCCTCATGGCACGAAATTGCGCTGATGTGTGCCGCGCCCTATCGCCTTGGTTTAACTGCCACTTATCCTCATCAAGACAATTTTCGTCCCAAACCAAAAGTCACCGAACAACAACAACTCTTTAATGAGCTTGATCCATTTGATCCGGTGGGATTGCTAAATGCATTGGTTGGTCCCGTGGTTTATAGCAAACACATTGATGATCTGACAGGCGAGCAATTAGCAGAATATCGTACCCAACGTATCCGAGTTGATTTGTATGAAGAGGAAAAAAAAGCCTACGATGAGGCATACTTGACATATATTGGCTATGTACGAGATAACCGATTACGAGAAAGCCATGGTCCAGGATGGTGGCATGAATTTACCCGTCGCAGTGCCTATGAAACTCAAGCACGACGCGCCAAAGTTGCGGAATTAAAATGGAAAGAGATTATCTATCAAGCCCAAGGCAAATTAGATGTACTTGACCAATTATTACGTGAACATCGCCACCAACCCATGTTGATTTTTACCGCACATAATCGTTTTGCCTACCGCATTTCCCGACAACATCTCATCCCTGTGATCACGCATCAAACCAAAACCGCTGAACGTAAAGCGATTTTAGAAAATTTTCGCGCCGGTGTTTATCGAGTGATTGTTACAACAAAAGTATTAAATGAAGGAATTGACGTACCAGAAGCAAAAGTGGCAGTGATTTTAGGTGGGAGTGCCAGTGACAGAGAATATGTCCAACGATTAGGGCGGGTATTACGCAAACAGGGCAATGCGGAGGCGATTTTGTATGAAGTGATTGTTCGTAAAACGGCGGATGAACAAATTGCTAAGCGGCGACAACCGCGTTCATTGAAAAAAAAGTAAAAGCGCAAAGCGGCCGCTTTGCGCTTAAAACCACCTACCGCGCATCAATGCGTTGTTGCACCAAATCAGCCTTTTTTTGAAGCGCAATTCTTTGAGTGGTTCGCTCGTTTGCAAATTTGTCGGCTAAATTTTGATCTTTGAGATTGTTTAGATTAGCATCAACGTTCAACAAAACGCCTTGCCCTGCTGCTGCCAAAAGTAGGCTTCCTGCTGCAACATCGCTCAAAATGTTGGAATGGGCAATGTCTGCGGTTTTAACCGCAATGTCAAGGGCTGCTATGCATAAACTTGCGCCTTTGAGTGGTACTTTTGTTGCTCTTACTGTTGCATCTTGAATCGCTTGTTTTCGTTGTGCCTTTTCTGAGTCTGTTGCTTTGGGTAAGCGCAAGGCTGACATGAAGGTGTTGAACACGTTGATATCTTCATCTGCGCCCATACGGAGCGCATCTAAAAGATTTTGTCCTTCAACTATTAAGGAGGAAACTTCATCTGGCGCATTTTTACGGCGTTTTGTGACTTCTAGCGCCATCAAAATGAGTCCTAAACCAAATGCTGCGGAAACCAGGCTAATTGATCCGCCCCCCGGTGTGGGATCAGCGCTAGCAGTTTGTTTTAGTAATTGCTCTACACTATCCGTCCAAAGAGTCATCAATTTTCCTCCCCATATTGAAATTCTATTGCTTGCAGAAGATTTTTAAAAATCATGCTAGAGGTTAGAGGACCAACACCGCCTGGTACAGGGGTAATCTTAGAAACTTGATTGAGGACAGCATGAGTATCAACATCTCCTGTGACCCCGTCTTCAAAAATGTTAATGCCTGCATCAATGACCACTTGTCCCATCCGCAAATGCGAGGGACCAATGAGTCCCGCCTTGCCAACAGCCACAAAAACAATGTCATGTTCTTTCACAACGTCTGCAAGATGCTCAGTATAAACGTGACACACAGTTACAGTCGCATACCGATTAAGCAATAGAGGCGTGAGCACTTTTCCGACAGTGCGCCCATTTCCTACCACAACAACCGTTTTGCCTTTGAGTGAGATTGTGGTTTCAGCCAACGTCACGCAAGCTTTCGGAGTGGCTGCCACAATCGCTTTATCTTCCAGTCCTGCCATCACATAGCCGAGATTAGTGGTTGTCAAACCATCAACGTCCTTTTGAGCTGGAATCCGTGCGAGTGCGGGCTCTTTATGGAGCTGAGGCGCAAGTGGAAGTGATAACAAAATACCGTTGACTTTCTTGTCATTTGCCAGGTCCTCTATTTGCTCTTCTAACTTCTCCTGAGTGCAGGTAACACCAAGATTAATCAATTGCATCTCAATGCCCAACTTTTGAGCGTTCTGCACTTTGACTCTGTGATACTGTTCCACCGCGGGATCATTGGTTGCTGCGACAACTGCCATTGTTGGTTGAATGCCGCGTGTTTTCCATTGCTCTGTTGCTATAGAAACCGATGCTTTGATTTGTTTAGCCAGCGCGACTCCCTTCAGAAATTTTGGGTGTGCACCTGTCATAAGTCCTACATCTCCTTTATAAAAAGTTGCCTAAATTCAGATATTTAGGAGTCCTAACTTGAGTTTGGACTCCTATTTTCTGAAAAGCTATAGTTCTGTTCGCGGAAATTTCCCTCTCCTGCACTTAATTGATTCTATTCTGCTCTAATTTGTACTTACCTGAAGAAAAATCTTCAAAATAAAGCTTTATATCTGGATGATTAATCGGCTTTTGGCTATAATCAGGATTCAAATTTCGTTGTGCCACATAAGTTTGTTGAGAGGCATTATGCACTAACACATGATACCAAGGTTGATCCTTGGGGGGACGGCTTTTTGCCATCGCCTGATACCATTCTTCTGGGAGCATAAATTCAGGATCAGCATCAATAATCACGCCCCGGTAGTTAAACAACTTATGTTGGACTAATTGTCCAATAGAAAATGATGCTTGAGTTATCATCTATTTTTCCCCACTTTTCAAAAAATAAATCAAATATTAGGGCAATGGGCATAATAACAAGGTTTTTACTCATGAATTCTTTAAAACGGCAAACAACATTTTTCTTTGTTATCTTACTGATTATGTGGGGCGTCATTCATTGGAGGGCGGATCATGTTGTGCTCAGTAATGGTGCTCGTCTCGAATGGACGCGGTGCTGGTTTGATGTGCCATTTCTTGGCAAAACAATCAAATGTGCTTATTTATTCCCCTCTTCGTCAATTCGATTGCCAGTTGTTGTTATTAAACAACCATTTTGGAATCGTCAGCCAAGTCCCCTGCTTTATTTAGAAGGTGGACCCGGCTATCCGACTGGATTAGATCAAAAAGGTATTGATTTTTGGTTGGCATGGCTTGATGAAAATTCGTGGGGACACGATTTGGTGCTCTTTGAGCAGCGAGGGATAGGGTTGAGTCAACCACGGCTTGATTGTCCCGAAGTCAGATCAGTGATACTTGATATTTTGGGCAATAATTTGAAATTAGAAGAGGAATTATCCTTGGGGATTGCGGCTATCAAGCAGTGTTACCAGCGTTTGCGCGAAACGGATTTGTCAAACTACACAACGACAAACAGCAGCCGCGATGTTGCCGATTTGATGGAGGCACTTGGTGGCACCAATTGGAATCTTTATGGTGCCTCCTATGGAACGCGGCTGGCACTGTCAGTCATTCGGGACTATCCTGAGCGCGTGAGGAGTGTCATTCTGGATTCTGTTTATCCACCAGAAATCAATGAATTATTGGTACTTCCTTTTATTTATGATAATGCGTTAGCCACCCTATTTCAGGGTTGTCAGGCTGATGAGCAGTGCCATACAAGCTTTGAAAATCTTGAATTGTCCTTTCAAAACGTATTAATGCAACTTCGTCAAGCACCGGTGGAAGTTATGGTATCTGCCCCAAAATCGCTTAAAGTCGTTATTAATGATTATCGTTTTGTGGAGATGGTTTGGCAAGCACTTTATAGGTGGGACTTCATCAGAATTTTACCCGCTGCCATTGAATCAGCGCAACGCGGTGTTTATAAACCATTCCTTCCCATTGTTGAAGATTATGTGACTTGGTTACTTGATGCAAATTTTAGTTATCCTGTTCATCTGTCAGTCGAATGCCATGATAGTTTTCCAGAAACAACAAAAGGTGAATTTATGGCACAAGTAGCACGATTTCCCCGTGTTAAAGCCTTTGTCAAAAAATATTGGGATTATAACCCTTGTAAAATTTGGCGAGTAGGATATGCCAACCCAGCCTTTCATCAACCGGTGAGTTCAGATATTCCGACACTCTTTTTAGCAGGAAACTATGATCCTGTTACTCCCCCAATTTGGGCAAAAAACGCGGCAAAAAATTTTAGCCAAGGACAAGTGTTTGTTTTTCCGGGCATAGGGCATGGTGTCGTTAACAGTGATTATTGTGCCTCTAAGCTGGTGCAGGGCTTTTTGCGAAATCCTGAACAAAAAGCGTTTGAGGAGTGTTTATCGTTGCTGACAGATTCTAAGTTTGTGGTAGATGAATGGGATCATTGACTTATCGTAATCTGTTGTTGTACTCATTTTTCAATGACTTACTGATGTTACGCTGCCTTCTTCACAACAAGCAGCGCTTTGCCAGTGTGGGAACAAACTTAAACAAAGCTGGTCATGTTAAAATCAGGGGTCTTTTTTCAAAAAAAAAACTATCTAAATAAGGATACTATAAATGATTCGTTTTTTCGCTGCGCACCCCACTGCGGCTAATCTCGTGATGATCATTTTCATCATCTTAGGCATTTTCGCCGCGCCCAAGCTACAACGCGCCACTTTTCCCGATTTTACCGCTGGAGAAGTCGAAATCCGTGTGCCTTATCCAGGGGCGTCAGCTGAGGATGTTGAAAATGCTATTTGTCAGCGCATAGAAGATGCGGTTGATGGTATCAATGATGTTGATGAAGTGCGTTGTGAGGCACGAGAAGGCTTGGGCACTGCCGTTGTCAAATTACGTGAAGGGGAAGATTTTGAGCGTTTTATGGATGAGGTTAAAACCGAAGTTGAGGCGATTGATAATTTTCCTGAACAAACAGAATTGCCGATTATTAAACAATTAGGGCGGACTGATCATGTTGTTTCTTTGGCGGTGACGGGTGCCATGAGTGCTACGGATTTAAAAGCGTATGCAGAGCAAATTAAAGATCGTTTGCTCTTAGTACCAGAAATTTCTCAAGTTGATATTGAAGGTTTTTCTGAGCACCAAATCCGTATCGAATTACCAGCACATACTTTGCGTCAATATGGACTCAGTGTGGCAGATATTGCCGCGGTGATTAGTCGCCAAAGCATTAATTTGCCCGCGGGCAGCATTGAAACCAACGCCCAAGAAACGTTGATTCGTTTTGTGGATGAACGGCGTACAGTACAAGCCTTTGAAGATTTAATTGTGGTGGGTAATAACAAAGGTGCGGAAATTCGGCTTGGAGATATTGCGCGTATTACTGATCGTTTTGAATTAGAGGAAGATAAAATTCTGTTTAATGGACAACGTGCTGCGATTTTAAAAATCAGCAAAACCAAAACGGAAGACAATCTGATCATTGGTGATGCCGTCAAAGCCTTTGTGGAAAAAGCGCAACAAACGGCACCACACGGGGTACGTTTTGTCTTAACCGAAGATCGGTTTTCTATTGTGCGTGATCGTTTAAATTTACTCATCAAAAATGGCGTGCAAGGTTTGATATTGGTGGCAATGACACTTTGGCTATTTTTTAGCCTTCGCTTTGCCTTTTGGGTAGTCATGGGATTGCCAGTGTCATTTTTAGGCGCGGTTTTTTTTATGCAACTGTTGGGGCAATCTTTAAATATGATCACAATGGTGGGATTGCTGATTGCGATTGGACTGATTATGGATGATGCCATTGTGATTGCCGAGAACATCGCCTCACGACTGGCACGGGGAGATCGTCCGATGGAT
>CAYFOB010000039.1:0-5111 GCA_964344525.1 uncultured Thiomargarita sp. | reverse complement strand
TAAAGGTAAATCGGCACTACAAGCTGCTATTGATGTTACCCATTCCGTTCGCATGGGCGTCTTTTCTTCATTTTTAACCAGCTTATGCATGTTTGTGCCACTGTCTTTTTTGGCAGGCGATATTGGAAAAGTGCTCAATGTGATGGCCATCGTCCTCATTCTCACATTAATTATCAGCCTGGTTGAAGCTTTCTTTATCTTGCCACACCACATGGCGCACTCCCTTGCCCAAGCCCAAACGCCCAACCGTTTTCGCCAATGGTTTGAAAATCGCATTGAATGGCTACGACATCAAGTCTTAGGGCGCACCGTCGATTGGGTCATCAATTGGCGTTACCTCTTCATTGGGCTACTCATTGCAACCTTCATGAGCTCAATTGGCATGCTAGCCAGCGGCAAAGTCAAATTCAGCGCCTTCCCTGAAATTGATGGTGATGTGATCGAAGCCCGTATTTTACTACCACAAGGTACACCACTGTCGCGGACTGAAGCCGTTGTTGAACACGTCACAACCGCCTTAGAACGAGTCAATGCGGAATTTCTTCAGCCCAATAGAGAATCTTTAGTCAAAAATACCCAAATTCACTTTAACCAAAATAGTGATGCCCATGAAGTGGGTCCTCATGTTGCCACTGTGACGGTTGATTTACTGACGGCTGAAAAACGTCATGGACGAATTGATGATATTATCGGACGCTGGCGAACAGAAGTGGGCGATTTACCCGATGTCCTCAGTATCAATTACAAAGAACCGGTGATTGGTCCAGGCGGATTACCGATTGACATTCGTTTACAAGGCACTGATTTTACCGAATTAAAAACGGCTTCATTAGCGCTACAAAATTGGCTCAATCGTTACCCCGGTGTCTTTGATTTGTCCGATGATTTACGCCCCGGCAAACCAGAAATCCGTTTACGCCTCAAAGAAGGTGCCTTAGCCTTAGGCTTTGATGCCACCACGATTGCCAACCAATTACGTTCAGCCTACTATGGCTACACCGCCAGTGAAATTCAAGTCGGCGCAGAATCTTATGAAATTGATGTACGCTTACACGCAATGGACAAAGACAGTCTCGCAGATTTTGAATATTTCACCCTAACCGCCAAAGATGGGCAACAAGTCCCACTGACTGCCGTCGCCGACATACAAATGGAACGTGGCTATGCCCGCATCCAACGAATCAATAACCAACGCACTGTCACAATACAAGGCGAAGTTGATAGCCGCATTTTAAATGTCAATGAAATGCTGCAAGAAACCAAACAAAAATTTCTACCCGCCCTTCAAGAACGCCACCCAACCATCACAATCACATTTGAAGGTTCAGCCAAAGAAGGCGGCAAAACTGGCAGTTCCGCCCTACAATCATTTTTACTGGGCTTATTAGGCATCTATGTCCTGTTGAGTTTCCAATTTCGTAGCTACCTAGAACCATTCGCCGTCATGATAGCCATCCCATTTTCCTTTATCGGTGTCATTTGGGGACATTGGCTGATGGGATTTGACATTACCATGCCCAGCGTGGTTGGTTTTATCTCACTGGCAGGCATCGTCGTCAATGACTCAATCCTGCTGGTAGAATTTTTAAAATTGCGTGTGAGAGATGGACTATCAATTCATGAAGCCGCAGGCACCGCTAGCCGAGAACGTTTTCGTGCTGTACTGCTCACTTCACTCACAACCATTGCTGGTTTAATCCCCATTTTGTCAGAAACAAGCTTGCAGGCGCAAATTTTGATCCCCTTGGTGACGAGCTTGGTTTTTGGATTGATTGCCTCGACGTTATTGGTATTGTTGGTTGTACCGGCTTTGTATACTATTTTGGAGGATTTTGGGTTTACTGAAAATGTAGAGGAGTAAATGGCGTTAAGCTTGTGCCTACGTAATTAAATGTGGCACAAGTAATGATTTCAAGTCAGTATTGCACCACTACCAAAAATACAAATACCATTTTTTGAAAAAATGGTATTTGTTTGAGCTCAAAAGGTGCGTCAAAATTTATCCACGGGGCTATTTTCCTATTCGTAAGAAATCATTTTTAAAAAAATTCCTAAAATGCGCTCTATATGTTCAATTGATGTTTCATCAGATTGTATAAAAAGCGTTTGATTGATCAATTTCAAAAATTTCCAATTACTGCCTGTTGTTACAGTGCCATAGATTGGTTCAATTGTGTTGTTGTGTTTGGCATTGAATTTTTGGGCAGCAATCATTTCAGCCGTGCATTGTCCCATGCCGATTTCAATTTCTCCTTTTTTAGCTTCTACAATGGCAATGATTGGGGCGCGTAGCACATACTGTTCTTCACTTTTGCTAATTAAAAAGTCACAAACGCCTTTTAATCCTAAGCTCGGTTCGACATTAAATTCTATACCCGAAAAAAGGCTGATCTTTTTTTCAAGTAGTCGTCGCACTTCGACTAAAATTGGCATGATAATCAATTCTGATTTCGCTTTTTCTGTACCAATCGCTAATCCTAAAGGAATATTATCTTGCAAAGTTTCAGCCAATAATGAGCTTGGTTGTTGTGGTAGAATACCTTCAAAAAAATTGTCAGATTCTATTGTTTTTAGTTCAAAAAGCTCAACAACTTTTTGTAAGGTAAATTTATTATAAGATAATTGGTGGGTGGTTCTTTTATGAGTTCTCATGTTTAAAAAAATCCAAAATCACAGTTTTTATAAATATCAAAATCCTAATCAAAATGCAAGAACTCCTGATGCGCGAGACTTGATTTTGACTTGCCAAGCCCATAAAATAAAAATTGATAGAAACAGCCCAGGCTCATTGAGGCTGTTGCCCGCTTTGATAGCAAATACAGTACCCATGATGTCACTGGTATTAAGTTAAGCCAAAAATCTTAGCTAAGCAACGTTTTTTTGGAGTACAAAGCAGCGCTTTGTGCGGTACGATATGGCAGTGACCCATGATGCAGAAGGTGGTGCATTCGCTGCCACATTGAGTCAGATGATTAATAAAGCTTTTTGTCGTTTATTAGGATACAGAACAAGAGCTAACTAAACGCCAGAAAGTCGAACTCACGAAATATGAAAACCTTAAAATCTCAAATAATTATCTTGGCAACCCTCTTATTGTGCATATTGATGACATTGGTAGGCATGGTTATAAAAAGCGCGTTTGAAGAACAAGAACTTGCCAAAGATTATGAACTTAAAAATAAGTTCGCTGGCTATCTGAATGCCGCGGCTGAATGGCAAGCCATTGAACGTGGTTTGGGTGCCACAATACTCGGCAGTGGTGAAGGTGAGGCCTCGCCGCTATTTGAACAATTTATTGAAATGGGAAAAAAAGGAGACGTAGAAGTCTTACAAGCGTTAAAGTATGCCGAAAAATGGGTCGCCATAAACCCGCATTTTGAAAAAAAACTCAATCAATGGCGTGAAAAATATGAAATTCTTAAACACACTCGCCAAAAAATCGCCAATGGTAACATTTCCAAAAACGAATGGCTTGATATTGCCACCGCTAACATTAACATAGAATTTCATTTACGTGATTTTGTCTTTGTTCCAGAAAACCAAAAAGAACAAATACCCTATTTGAATAGCGTTCTTCGCTCTAATGTCGCAAACTTATGTGAATATGCAGGATTGGAACGCGCTTTGGTAGGCAATACGATTGCCCGTGGGGAACCTTTTTCAATTGATACCATGAATCAAATAAAGTACTATCGCTCCAAAGTGGAACAATCTCTTGATAAAATATTGCTTTTAAAAGAACAGCCTGGTACGAAAAAGGAAATGAAACAAGCCATTATCGCCTTTGAAAAAGAATTTATGCATTCATTTCAAATATTAAGGGAAGATGTTTTTGCCACAAGTCGGAAACAAGAGGAGGAGATTAAAGCCGCTTATTTACAACTCGTTGAAAGAAAAACCTCTTTTCAAGATTATTTATTTGGCGTTTACAACGAATTGTTGAATCTCAGTCGCCATCAAAGTGTCATTGCATTGGCTGACGCATTGATCAAAAATAAAAACACTGTACATTTAACACAACGATTAAAAACAGTGGAAACACTATTTTACAATTTTTCTCAAATCAAAAACATTTATATGCAGATTCGATATTTAGATAATACTGGACAAGAACGTGTGCGAGTTGACTTTGATGGCAATACCACCAAAATCATTCGGGGCAAACAATTACAAAATAAAAGCAACAGATATTATTTCCAGGATTCAATTAATCTGCCACAGGAAAAAATCTATTTATCACTTTTTGATCTCAATATAGAATATGGAGAAATTGAGGTGCCCTTTAAACCGACTCTTCGCTTTGCAACGCCAATTTTTATTGAGAGCAAAGCGGGGATTATTATTTTGAATCTATTGACAAACACCCCATTATTTTTGCATAAAATCACAAAAAACGAAGGATTGGGAAATTTTGTTTTACTTAATCAAGAGGGATTTTACCTGCATCATCCTGACAAAAACAAGGAATGGGGAATGATGGAAAAACTCAACCGCTCACACCATAATCTCAAACAAGATTATCCTGAAATTGCGGAAAAAATTCTGTCTGGAAAAAAAGGAATTGTACACTTAAGTACTGGGGAAGCGCTTGTTTATCAACCGATTTTTATCCAGAGTGAAACTAAAAACAGTTATTTTTTTGTTCTTCTAAAAATTATCAAAAGCGTGGAATATCCAGTCGATGCCGCCACTTGGTTTGATGCCGCAACCAAAGCCATCAATATGGGGTGGAATATTTCAAAAGTGGCTGGTGAGCAGGCTAATAATATCATGTTAGAAATGGAATCGGTTGCCAAACAAAATATGACAATCAGTTGGTTTCTTTTACTTTTTATTTTGTTCATTTTCTTTTTTTTCATTCAGTGGTCAAAAAATCGCATTTTTAAACCTATTCAAAAACTTATTGACATCACAGAACAGATGGCAGCCGGCAATTTTTGTCAGAGAATTACCGCAAAATCAGAGAATGAAATCGGAAAATTAGGCAGTGCCTACAACAAAATGGCTGATGAGTTGCAAAAATCAACCTTTCAAATTCTTGCTGCTAAAGAAAAGGCTGAGAGGCTGTTTTGGAAAAAAATGAGAGAAGACTCTTTACCTTTTCAGAAAAA
>CAYFOB010000038.1:0-15113 GCA_964344525.1 uncultured Thiomargarita sp. | reverse complement strand
GATGAAAATGACCTTCCTCCTCCTTGCCACCATCAGGGACGCTTTGCGTCCCGCGCGGCGAAGCCGCGCCACAGGCATTCCCAACCAGAGGTTGGGAACGAGTATGCGTAACATCAGATAAATAAGTTTAGACTCCTACCAAAATTATTTATCTGAAAAGCTATAGGTTAACTTCTGCTCGTTTGATAATACCTAAATTTTCTATTTTGAATATCATTTTATTTAGCTGCCAAACCTACGAGACAAGCTCGTAGGTTTGAATTTTAACACTTAAATATACAAACAAACATCAGATTCGCCTGCAAACTCAAAAAAAGTCGCAGCGCCACCATACTCAATACCGTCAACAAAGTCATCTGTTTTGAAGTCAAACAAGTCCACCGTCATTTGGCAAGCAACCATTTTGACATCAGCTTCAAAACATAAGTCACGCAATTCCTCAATGCTGGCTACACCCTTTTTCTTCATTTTCGCCTTCATCATGCTCGACATCATGGCTTGCATACCAGGCATAGTTTGCATGACAACTGGAACGGGCATGGGCATAGGCATTGCTGGATTGCCTAACGAGGTGACTTGCAAATTGAGCTTTTTCTTTAGCAAAACTAAGCCATAAAAAGTGAAAAAGATTTGCGTATCGTAACCCAATGCCGCCGCGGTTGAGGCAAGAATAAAAGGCGGATAAGCCCAATCAAGGCTGCCTTTTGTTGCGATAATCGCAAGTTTTTTTTCGTCAGACATATTAACGCCCCCTCACTGGGTTATTTTTTCTTGATCAAAAATAAGTATTTGCCACCTTCCTCTGTTGATTCGAGCAACTCATTACCCGTTTGCTTGGCAAAGGCATCAAAATCCTTAACCGAACCGGGATCAGTTGCAATGATGCGCAGGATTTGACCACTTTCCATCTGATTGAGCATTTTTTTTGCTCGCAAAATGGGTAACGGGCAGTTCAAACCAGAGGCATCAAGTTCTTTATCGAAATCAGACATGTTTTTGTCTCCTGTCAATGGGTAAAAAAAAACCGATATTTTAAATGACTTTAGTAATCCAATCTATTTTTATATACTAACATTGCAAGTTAAGCAAGTATTCTCAGTTATCAGTTATCAGTTATTATGAATTTCCTACCAATTTTTTTAAATATTCGTGATCAAGCCTGTTTAGTTGTTGGGGGGGGCGTGACCGCAACCCGCAAAGTCGAAATATTGTTACGCGCTCATGCCAAAATCACTGTGGTGGCCCCCCAATTGGTATCGCCACTGAATCAATGGGCCAATGAGGGGCGCATCACCTATCGCGCTGATCATTTTGCGCCCACAGATTTACAGCATTGTCACTTAGTGATCGCAGCGACTAATGATAAAGCAGTTAATGAACAAGTATCAATTCTAGCACAAACACAAGGGATACCCGTTAATGTGGTTGATCAACCACAATCATGCCATCTATTATTGATCGTTCGCCAATACAAGTAGCGGTTTCCACCGGTGGCGCGTCACCGGTTTTAGCACGATTATTACGTGCTCGCTTAGAAACCATGATACCAGCCACCTATGGAAAATTAGCCGATTTTGTAGCAAGCTTTAGAGATAAAGTCAAACAACGTTTTTCATTTGATGAGCGCCGCCGCTTTTGGGAGTCTGTTTTACAAGGACCCATTGCCGAAAAATTATTATCAGGACATACAGAATCTGCGACTAAAGCCTTAGAGGCCTTAATTAAAAGTGCCCCTGAGCAAACCAGTGGCGAAGTGTATCTCGTTGGAGGGGGGCCAGGTGATCCTGATTTATTGACTTTTCGCGCTTTGCGTTTGATGCAACAAGCTGATGTTGTTCTTTATGATCGCTTAGTATCGCAAGACGTATTAGAATTGGTGAGGCGCGAAGCGGAGCGCATTTACGTTGGCAAAGAACCGACTAATCATATTGTCCCCCAAGGAGAAATTAACCAATTATTAATCCGCTTGGCTAAAGAAGGTAAACGGGTATTGCGCCTAAAAGGGGGGGATCCATTTTTATTTGGCAGAGGGGGCGAAGAAATTGAAACTTTGATGGATGAAGGGATTCCTTTTCAAGTCGTCCCAGGCATTACTGCAGCCACCGGCACATCCGCATATGCTGGCATTCCCCTAACGCACCGCGAGTATGCCCAATCCTGTATTTTTGTCACTGGGCACCTGAAAGATGATAGCATGGACTTGAATTGGGCTGCATTGGCGCAACCACATCAAACCGTTGTGATTTACATGGGATTACGAGGATTACCAATTATTTCACGTGAATTGATGCAACATGGGATGCCGCCTGATAAACCCGCAGCGCTTGTACAAAAGGCAACCACATCGGATCATCGCGTTTTAATTGGGACTTTGGAAACGTTACCAGGCATCGTTGATGCGGCTGATATTAAGTTATCTAGTATTATTATTATTGGTGATGTTGTCAAGTTGCATGAAAAATTGGCTTGGTTTGCGCCATCATAGAACACACCCCTAGTACTTGGAGCACAAAGCGTTGCTTTGTACTCCAATAATTTGACAACTTAACGATGTACTACGGTGTGCCGATTGAAAAAATTTAACCAACGAGCATTCCATGAAAAAAATTGTTGAAGTTATAAACAAAATTAATATAACTCTTAAATGGTTAGGCGCCGCTGTGAGCATTTCGCTTTCTCGTTTTCGCCGTCGCTACAACCAACACGTCATTTATGAGCATCGTGTTTTTAATGTACGTGGATTACGTACCAGAGGCACATTTACTCTTGAAATTGAGCAAGTTTTTGTCGAACTACGCATTGCCCCATCCCATAATTCAGAACAAATCAATTTTGATCCCATTTCAGCTAAACAAGTGACTGGCAATCGCCCTATTTGGGATTTTTGGCGTTTCACCAGGCACAAAAGGTTACTTTTAGCGATTATTGGTGCGCCCGGATGTGGTAAAACAACGCTGTTGCAATATATGGCTTTAATATTTGCGGCAAATAAACAACGCCAATATTATTTGCTTCCTTATGTACCCATTTTATTATTTTTGCGGAATCATATAGAACAAATTGTTGTGGAAAAATCCTCTGGGAGAGATGCACCGCTTGGCTTGGCAGAATTAATTTATGAGCATTTTGCTAATCAAGAAAATTACCCCAAATTAAAACCACCGCGGCGGTGGTTTGAACAGCGCTTAAAAAAGGGCAAGTGTTTGGTGTTATTGGATGGACTGGATGAAGTTGCTGATTTAAAACAGCGGCAAGCCGTATCCGCTTGGGTAGAAAAACAAATCATTGAATATTCGCGTTGTCATTTTATTATTACCGCACGCCCACAGGGTTATCTTAGCGCTCCGGTGGAAGGTGTTCAGGTTTTAGAAGTGCAACCTTTTAATACCGCGCAAGTCCAACGATTTATTGATGCTTGGTATTTAGCTAACGAAATCACCGCATTTGGGGGTAAGACTGATGAAGGCGTACGGCATCGTGCTAAGCAGGGGGCTAGGGATTTAATGCAACGCTTGCGAGAAGCCCCCACTTTGAGCGCATTGACTGTAAATCCCTTATTGCTGACTATGATTGCGATGGTACACCGCTATCGGGGACAATTACCGGGGCGGCGGGTGGAATTGTATGCCGAAATTAGTGAGGTATTGCTTGGACATTGGGCAGCCGGAAAAGGAATACAAAATGCTTTGACAGCAGCTCAAAAGCGTGTTGTTTTACAACCACTGGCTTTTCAAATGATGCGTCATAAAGCGCGCACGATTGACACAGAAAATGCTATGAAAATTATTGCACTGCCTTTAGAACGTGTGGGGGTGACTGGTGAGGCAGTCCAAAATTTTTTAAGTGATGTGCAAGCCAGTAGTGGCTTATTATTGGAACGCGAATCCATGCAATGGAGTTTTGCCCATTTAACTTTTCAAGAATATCTTGCGGCTACCCATATATTGGACAACAAGCTTAAAATTAATTGGCAGAAATCCGTCAATAACAGCTGGTGGTATGAAACTTTTTTACTGTATGCTGCACAAACAGATGCCACGCCTGTGGTACAAGCCTGTCTTGATAATGGCAATGTGTCTGCCTTAACTTTGGCAGCCAATTGTTTAGAAGAAGCCCGCGCCTTAGAAATGTCAGTACGTGTGGCAGTTCAAAATCGCCTGACAGCTGATCTTGAATCTTCCGAATCCCAACGTCGCAAATTGGCAGCAGAAGTGCGCTTAAGTCAACGCCTCAAAAGTTTACAACGCATTGATGAGGACTATGACATTGATCTAAACTATATCACCTACGCAGAATACCAATTATTTTTGGATGAATCCCGCGCAGAAAGTCAATATTATCAGCCAGATCATTGGACAAGATACACTTTTCATAAGGGGACTGCCCAAGCCGCAGTTTGCGGAATACGCGCCCTTGATGCGGAAGCCTTTTGCGCTTGGTTGACTCGGCGACAAGGAGGTTCCGTACGTTATCGCTTACCATCGCTTGCTGAGGCAAAGGAGCATCCTGCCACCAGCGAAACGAAAGAATTAGCTACTTTGTGTCGGACTGAAGACAGTTACGAATTGAGTTGGTTAACAAAAAATAATGAGCAACGTGCTTATACACATATTAAAAAATTTTCTCGCCTGCTATTTCCACAAAACTATGTTGTTGTTGATATAAAGAATATCACTAGCAACCTCGAACATGCAGATTTAGCCATCAACCGCGCCATTGGTCATGCCCTTGCCCTGGTACGCACTCAGATTTTCGCCCGCGCTACTGCTCTCGCCCTTGCTCGTGACTTCGCCCATGACCTAGCGCCAGCCCTGGTTCGCAGCAGCTTCGACGATCTCATGCGTGCCCTTCATTCCTTTGACAAAGTTGGTCCGCCCCACTCGGACCGTTACACCTACGCCCTAACCAGTGCCCGAGCCACGATTAACCGCGCTCTGACCAACGCTAGGGCAAGCGTAGAATATGCTATCCTCGACAACGACACCCTCGTTTATGATGCTTTAGATCGCACTAGCGAAGCCCTTGATGCCTTTGATGATAAGGATGGCAATCCTCGCTATGCCGTTGATCGCGCCAACAACGCAGTCGATAGTGCTCGCTATGCCATTGACCGTAACTTTGTTCGCAACCGTGCCCTCGCCCATGCTCGTGTTCTTGCCCGCGCTGATCCGAACAGCAATATCTGTAAAGCCATTGAAAATGATGATTTACAACAGGCACAACAGCTCGCACAAGCCAAACAAACGGAATCCAATCCAACTATCCAACGAGTCGCTGCCTTACTCAGCGATTTATTAATCTGCGCCACTGCCACAAGTTTACAAGAAATGCGACAAGCCTGGCGAAAATATGTGGCACGCATCGCAGAAACCATTTGGATTGGATATAATGAATTGGAAAGAAGAGAAAAAATGCCACTTCGCTCTAAATCCAGTTACGCTGAAGAGAAAGAATTAATCTTAAAGGTTCATTGGTGGCTGCGAATTATCATCGCACGAGAAGAAGGAAACTTGTCTGCATGGGAAGGTATTCGTATTGTCAGGGAACGCAATACGATGTAGTGTGTGATATATTAGACTTGACGTGCTAAATAAAGCAACACTTTGACTTGGAATATTCAAAATTGGAGAAAAAAATGGATGCAGAAAACTTGCAAGAACTCAGCAAAGATCATCAAGAATTAAAACGAGAACATGAGGAGTTTACAAAAATCCTGATGAATGTGAGCAATAAACTTGATCGGCTTGTGGAAATCATGGAAGAATCAAGAAGGAAGCCTACAGATATTAGCATGTAATATTTAGTTTGGGCGAGCTGACGCCCAAACTAATCTCACAGTTCAAATATTTCGATTTATCAATCATCTTTTGCTGCTTGTCCCGTACCTAACAAACCTTCAGCAGTATTAAACAAATTCACAGGGCTATGACCATCAGTAATCAAAACGCTTTGCAAACCCAAGCCTTTTAATAAATCTGCTTGCAAAGTGGGTCCAGCGGTGGCAATTGCTTGGAGCGTTTCTGGACCAACCGCCGCCATGCGGTTTTTAAATTCTTCCATGCGGATGGCTGCCATGCGTTCTGCTTTTTCAATTTCTAATTGAGTCATGGCTTGTTGATGTTCAAACTCAGCTGCTTGGCGAGCTTTGAGCTGTTCTAATTCAGTTTGGTTGCGAATGCGAGCTGCTTCGTTTTCTTGTTTCGCCAGATTAACAGTGGTTTCTCCTTTGATGCGACTTGCTTCAGCCGTCGCTTTGGCTTCAGCAGTGGCTTGCCCAGTGGACTCTATCGCGGCATTTTCAGCACGGAGTTCTAACAATTTTTTACGTTCTGCCTCAGCTTCTCGGGTATCTACAATACCTTGACGCTCTAAACGGGCTTTAGCTTCTTGTTCAACACGTTCAGCGTCGTGACGGGCAGCGGCTTCTTGGGCATCTGAGGTGATTTGGATCGCTATTTGTACCGATTTTTGTAAACTTTTTAAAGTTTCTTCATCCACCGGTTCGACGGCTTGAATGTCAATATTGGTGATGACTAAGTGATTGGTATCAAAGCGAAATTCGTTGCCAATTCGCCCTTGCTCATCCGCACCAAATACGGCAGTCCTGATAATTTTTGCGGAGTTGCGGTGAAATTCATCAAATTTAACCCCAGCAACGCTGCCACGCACTCTTGATGCAATGGCTTTGCAAGCATCACCTACAAAATCAGGCACTTGAAAAATACGAGCGGCGGCTTGAGAATCGTTTTTGTCTGGCAAATCGAAATACCAGTTATAAGCAAGCTGTAATTGTAAACGGGCATGATCAGAGGTTTCAACGGTAAATACGTCGGTCATAAAATCTGGTCCCATAAACAAGGAAAGGGTTTTGATGGTGTGAGGTTTTTTAGGCTTGCCACCCGACAAACTGAGCACCGTAAATGCTTCATCAGGTCCCAACATGACTAAATCAGGTCCAAAAACGACCCGCGCACTGCGGTCTTTGTAATTGTGGAGTTGCACTGCAGAATTTTGGGGAACGTGATATATGACTGCATGTGTGACATCACGTTTCTTTTTCGTGCCCTGTGTTTTAGCACTTGCCGGTGGGTGACGCATTTCTGCCATGTCAGATTGATCTCCCAACAAATTTTCCACAAGCTGTGGCAATTCTTTTGCCCATAATTCTTCATAAGGTGTCAGCATGTAGGCTTGAGGACCACAAACGAGTTTTAATTCACCACTTTTCACATCGCGCACATAAATGCCTTCATTTTTATCCAAAGGAATCGCCTTGCGCCGTTCGACAACTTGGACTTGTACGGGTGGAATATAGTCGCAAGGACCTTCTATCATCCACAAATCGCCCGGTTGATGTCTTAGCTCAGCCTCAGCAAAGGCTTCTTTGGCTTTGAGTAGGAGGGCTTCTTGCTCTCCCAACACATAAACTTTTTGGATACCACCGTCCAAAGATTCACCGGGGCGCAAGAAAAAGGAGGCGCGACCCTTGCGAACTTCGCTTTTACCCAGTTGAGGTTTGTCATCGTCACCAATGGGATCTTGCACAATACACCATTCACGGTCATCCAAAGTCGTAATCGTGACTTCTCCAACAACTTCTTCATAGACATCAGGGATATGTGTTTCGGCATCATCAATTGTCACTAGCCATTCATCACCGGCTTTGCGTTTTTTATCAAACCCATCAACAAAAGTCCGAATAGCACGTAGGTGCAATGCGCTTTTGTCAGTCAACACGTAGGCTTCTATCACATCAATGATTTCTTCATCGACACCGGGCAAATACGCACCTTCTTCACGCACCAACCATTCTTCGCCCGCCCGACGCTTATTGCCCAAACGGTCAACACAATTTTGTCGCGCCCGTAAACGTAACGCTTCATTGGGTTTAATAATAATGGCTTTGATGGTTTCCAACACTTCAACATCCACACGGGGCATATAAGTACCAGGACCTTCAAACAGCCACTCATCTCCTGCTAAGCGTTCAGCACCGCCAGTGGTTTCGGTAAAATCGCGTTGGGCATGTAGCCGTAGCGCTGTATTGGTTTCTACGACTTTTAAACGCTGAATTTGTTTGACCAATTTTTCGCCTGGATAAAGAGGAAATGGATCTTGAGAAAAACGAATTTCCGTTTCACCATAAGCTAATTTGATTTGCCCATGAATATCATTAATTGGGTTACCTTGCTCATCGCATAGCACCGGATTAGCAATTGTGCAATAGTGGCGCGGTGGTATGACAACCATGGCTTGAGGTTCAAGCACTAAGCGCTCATGATCCTGCAAAGTGATCGTTTGTGGACCAATTTCAAGGCGAGTAACACCGGTGTTATTATCCAAGACATGGATATATTGTTGTGGTTTTAAGCGGATAACGCCAGGGATATTGGCAGGAGTAGACATAGCAAGATACCTGTTTTGTTGAGATAGTTAACAATATTTCTCTGAAAAACTCTACAGCAAGAAAAATTTCCGCACCACTCCGCCTTGCTGTAGAGTTTAATCATCCCCCTTTAAAAGCCGTTGCATCTGATTACGCGACTGAGCAGTATTGATCGCAATGCCAAGACTTGGCATCACCTGCTGTATGAAATCCTGTTGAAGCTTCGTTGATTCCTGATTAGAAAAACCGATTTCAATCACACCTTTCACACTTTTTTCGTACAAAAATGGAATAATAATGACATGACGGGGAATCGCCATAACAACGCCTGACTGCGTAATGTGTTTAAATTCTTCGGGGGTGTGGGTACGAATAAGCATTTTTTGTTCCAAAGCCGCTTCTCCAACCAAACCTTCTCCAACTTTAAATTGGTTGGATAAATTGTCACTGTAAGCGTAACTCGCAATGACTTGCAGAGAATCCCCATCCGTTAGCAAATAAAATAATCCCACCTGCGCATCGACATAAGTCGTCAAAAAAGTAATAATTCTCTTAGCAAGCTCTGTCATTTCCTGTTCGCCACTCATCAATTCACTTAACTGCGCTTGCCCTGTTTTCAACCAATCTTGCTTAACATTTTGTGCTGTTGCTTCTGCCAATTTGAGAGAAGCGGTTTCTAAGGTTTCCTTAATTTGCACAAAATCTCCTTGGTATTCTGCATGGGCAATTACATGTTTACCCGCTGCCAATCCTTGAGAAACTTGAACAATGTCTTCAACCACCCGTTGTTGGTTGGATAAAGCGGTTTCTAGGGCATTTTTTATCTGGACAAAATTGCCTTGATATTCTGCTTGTGGTGTGACACGAAGATTACCCTTAGCTAATCCTTCAGACACTTGGATAATATCTTTAATAACCAGCTTGAGATTATTAACCATTGTTTGCACATCAGCATAAATACCAGTGGCTGATTGTGATTCAAACTGTACATCCAATTGCCCACTCGCCACTTGTTTAGTCATTCGAGCAATTTTAGTCGGTTCACCACCAACTTGTTTCAAAATTTGCTTGGTTACAAAAATGCCAATCAAAACGGAAAAAACGATTAGCAACAGCACTACGATTTGTATAAGAAAAAACAAAAAATCAGCTTTTTTGGCATGATATTGGACTAGCCCTTTGGTGCGCTCATCAAGTAACTCAAAAAATTCATCAATGGGCTTCATAATAGCAGCTTTATCCTGATGGTACTGCACATCATGCATAATGCGCCTTGCCATTTCAAAATCGGGCTCACCTTTTTTAACATAATTGCCGGTGCCATCATCATACAAACCTTTAACGGCATTCATGGCAATCGTTTCGGTGGTTACCAATCCATCTGAGTTGTTTTGGGCTTCGCGTAATTTGGCAAATTCAGCTTCAGTAAAACCTGTCCTTTTCATCAATTCTTGTAGGGAAATCGTTTCACCATCAGGACGTGGTTTATCGCCATAAGTGAGCACTAAATCCCAATAAATCCGATCATAGTGCTGAGGGCGTGCTTTTTCGCCATTTCGTATCGCAAGGATATCCCAATACATGTTTTCGTATTGCGCATCCCCTGTGACAACATAAGTCCTGGCTAATCTCGTCAAATCATCAGAACTTTGTCGAAGTTGATCAGCAAGCAAGTTGGACTGATAACGTTGCTCTTGTTTGGCGGCGAGTGCCTTATCATTTTGGACCAACAAAATACTGAGCATGCCCAAAATGAGAATACCGAAAATGATAAAAAAATAGCTGATAATAAGTAGTTTTTTTATAGACATAATATTGATTTTGGTTTTTACTAATAGATGTTCAGAAAAATGATTTCATAGAAACCAGGCTTTTGCCAAAAACCTGGTTTCTGGTAAATTTCTATGAAAAACTATAGGAGGATTTGGTTCGTTGCCATATTTATTTATGCATGCATGGAAATAGGCTTTTTGGAATCTTGGGCATGAAGGAAAATTACAACAATTTACCATAAGAAAAAACCAACCGAATACCACTATCAATAATCATTTGTTGTACTTCTGGACGAGCGCGATAGCAAAAAACAACGGGAAAAATTTCACAGCTTAAATGTTCTCGCGCCCGTTCAACTTGCTTGATGAACTTTTTCACCTCTTTTATAGAAATATTGTGTTTGGCTTCACCAACAATCCAAATGGTTTTACTGGGTTCTTTTGGATCGTTTGCTTGACCAAAAATATCTACCTCCTCTGGTTCTTGTCCCCAAGTTTGCCAGGCTCGTTCAAGAACACCGACTTGCCAACCCAATTCTCGTTTTAACACGTCATGCAACACAATATAGGCAATCTCTTCTAAATCGCCACCCACCACATCACTTAAACCACCGACTTGTCTAGCCAATTGCTGAACGGTTTTTTCCGTTTTTTCTTGAGCTTTGGCTAATCGATTTTGGGTATCCCCCAACTCTGTAATAACTTCTTCAAGGCGTGTTAATCGTTTTTCGCTGGCTTTTTGAGCCACACCCAACTCTGCTAATCGCATTTCTGTGACTTTTTGAGCCTCAGCCAAATCCTTAACAACAGCTTTTAAGTCATTAAACTCATTTTTGGTGACGCTTTGGCGCAGCTCATCATATAGCAAGCCTATCATACTGGCTATTTTTTCTGCAGCTGCGGCTTCCATGCCTTCTTTGAGCTCTGTATAAATCCGAAAGGTATCAAGCATTGTTTTTCTCCGAAAAATTGTTTGAATCAAAAAAATTTGACAAGAAACAGAATAAAACCTCAAATATTTATTTTATCCTTATCACCTATTGTGATATTTTGCCAAACAATTTGACGTAATAGGTGATAAGGCATTTATTCTAAAAATATTGATTCAAACAAAAAAAGCGCTTAATACTGATAATGAAGACTCGTAAACCAAAACCGTCCTGCTGTATTATAAAAACGGGCGGTTTCATATTTTTCATCACCCACATTTTCCACACGAAAACGCAAAAACCAATGCTTGTCGAAAAAATAATCACCCGCGAGATTCCATATCTCATAACCCTCTAAACGTTGAGTATTAGGCGCATCGTCATAACGGTCACCTTGGATTAACCAACTGATTCCTAAACGCGCACGCCCCCGTCTTTCCGCCAATTCAACCCGTGCACTTTTTTCTGCGCGGCGTGGTAATATTTTGCCTGTTGTATCATCTTCGGGCTTTAACCAAGAAGCCGTCGCATTAAATTCCCAACCACCATCGCGCAATTCCAAGAAATATTCTATACCCTTGATTTTTGCTTTGTTGATATTATCAGCAAAATACTTGCTTGTTGCTGGATCAAAGTTGGTAGCAATCAACTTATCAATCTTAGTGCGGTAGGCATTCAACGACCATCGATAATTGGCTTGTTCACCCATTAAACCAATTTCAACACTTTCAGACTCCTCAGGGACAATATTAGGATTACCATAGTTTGGATAATACAACTCATTAAATGCAGGCGCCTTAAAGGCTGTCCCATAAGAAATAACAAAACGTTTTGTTGGAGCAAGCGCATAACCTAAGGCGATATTACCTGTTGTGTGATCACCAAACTGATCATTATCTTCTTGGCGTAAGCCCCCTATCAAATTAACAGAACCCAACTGAGTTTGATATTCCACAAATAAACCATGATTCTCACGGGAATCCACCGCAAAAGCTTCACTACTACCCACCTCATCCTTTTGGTAGTCATAACCGATTGTCAATATATTGTTACCCGAAAACAAAAAATCATTTTGAAAAGACGCCGTTTTGCGATGGGTATGAAAAAAGGATTTTGGCGCAGTATTACCAAAATTATCGGTTTCATCAAAGCTTTTACCCCCATTCAAAATCATTTGCCACCAATCGTTGACAAAAATCTCTGTTTTTAAACCAAAGACTTGCTGTAAAAAATCCTCCTCGTTATTACTCGGATAAGTGGGATCAGTAGAATCATATTTGTTATGCCCTTGCGCTCGCAGCGCATGGACCTCAAGATTGATCACATTCCCAAAGCGATGACCCAAGCGTGCACTATACGAGGTATTATCATAACCATCATCATCAGGCTCTATGCCCTGATAAACATCAAAGCCATCCGTCTCTAAATAATCAGCATAGAAACTATACCAACTATTATTAATAGAGCCCGACAACCCGGCAGTTAATTGAGAAGTATTATCCTCACCAATGCCACCGCTAAGGCTCACATTTGTTTTTTTACCCTTGCCTCGACGGGTAAAAATCTGTATTACGCCACCAATAGCCTCAGAGCCATATAAACTAGAACGGGGACCGCGCACAATTTCAATGCGCTCAATGTGTGACAAGGGCAAATGCTCAAATGTTGCCGCACCCGCAGTCGCTGAACCGATTTTAACCCCATCCACCAACACCAAAACATGATCAGAATTGGTGCCGCGCATAAATACAGATGTTGTTTTACCTAAACCACCATTCGTGGTAATATCTAAACCAGGCACACTGCGCAAAATATCGGGCAAAGTGAGTGCGCGACTATTGTCAATATCCTCGCGGGTAAGCACGGTGACTGATGAAAGCAAACTATCCGTCGTTTGGGTAGTGCGGGTTGCAGTGACGACAACCTCTGACAGGGGCTCTTCAGCAGCTTTTGAGAATGGACAAATAACAACAAATAACAATAGGCTGGTCAATCGGGGAAAATAATTCAAGATGGATTTTCTCCTCACATGTAAAATAAATTGCAGAGGAAAGAATGACAAACAGGCACAAGCGCCTGCATGCCCGTCGCCCTCCGCGACACACATCAAAAAATGTTTAGGCCGGTATCCGGACTCATAAGCTGGCATATCTGCACATAAACCAATCGCCTTCCCACGCCAAGCGCAGTGACTTAATTAAAATGATTGGCCTTAACTTATTTACCGTTGCGGGGGCAGTATCGGGCTTGCACCGATTTCCCGTTTATCTCGTTGAGCACCTAAACAAGGTGAGCAATTTTAACGGGACTCCAAAAAAAATGTCAAGTGCGATTGAAAAAACCGTAATAATCATTTAAAATGAGATTTTTTGATACAATTATAGGAGCGCAACATGTCGTTTCAAGAAGATGTTATACCTCAAAAGGGAGAAACAAAAGAGTCAGTCCCAAAAATGCTTTATCAGGATTTGCGGAAAATGACCCAAAAAGTCCTTAGTTTCCCTGCAAAATTATTGATCTTCCTAGGCATTTTTGGATTTATAGTGTTTTTTATAGCAACCCAATTTTTGTTTATAACAGAATCGGGCTACCTTTATCTTTATGACAATATGCTAACCAGCAAACTTGAAGTGTACCAAAAGCCGGGATTTCACTTCAAAGTTCCATTTTCATCGGTGACACGTTACAAACAAGTTTGGATCGTTGATTTTGGCACAGGTTTCACTGGCGCACAAATCCGGCGCCATAAAAAGCCGATTACTCTCCGTTTTGCCGATAATTACACAGCCCAAATTTCAGCCACTTTTCGTTATAAACTGCCAAGCGCACCAGATCGTCTTGAAAGAATTCATCGAGATTTTACCACTCATGAGAAGCTGGTTGATGCCATGTTGATTCCCGTTTCTACAGATGTGATGGGCATTACCGCAACCCAGTACACAGGTGAAGAATTTATTCAAGGCGGCTTAAATCAATTTAGAGATGCGCTGGAAGATCAACTTCAAAATGGTATTTATAAAACCAAACGCCAAGTATTTGATGTTCGACGCAGGGATGTTGCAGTGTTAGGTTCGACAGACTCCACAACGAACCTGAAAATATGGAAAACTGTGCCCGTTAAAAATAGTCGAGGCGAAATTGAGCGTTTAGATAAAAAATCGCTTGTAGATTATGGCATTGACGTGATACAAGTGACTCTGGGCGTACCTCAGCCTGAACCAGAACTGGAAAAGCTGTTGGCTGATAGAAAACGTTTTGATATACAGGCGAATGAAAAAGCAGATGAATTAGCCCTTGTTTGGGAAGATCAAAAAATTCATTTGGCTCAAATTGAAAAGGAAAAAAAAACACAATTAGCGAGAAAAGAGAAAGAATTAGCCTTAATTCAGAAGGATAAGGCTATTCAACTGGCGCAGGTTGAAAAAGATATGGAAGTGCGCCTCGCTCAAAAAACGGAAGAATTAGCGCTCGTTATTGAAGAGCGGAAAATTGAGCTGGCAAAAAAAGAAAAAGATTTAGCCATTGAATTAACCACTACGCAGACAAAAAAAGAAGAAGAATTAATCATTACCCAAGAAAATGAGAAAATTCAGCTCGCTAAGCAAGCCAAAGATGAAAAACTTCGCTTGGCTCAAAAAGCCGAAGAACTCGCCCTTGAAAAAGAGGAAGAAAAAATTATTTTGGCAAAACAAGCCAAAGATGAAAAACTACGCTTAGCTCAAAAAGCCGAAGAACTCGCCCTTGAATTGGAGGAAGAAAAAATTATTTTGGCAAAACAAGCCAAAGATGAAAAACTGCGCTTGGCTCAAAAAGCCGAAGAACTCGCCCTTGAAAAAGAGGAAGAAAAAATTATTTTGGCAAAACAAGCCAAAGATGAAAAACTACGCTTAGCTCAAAAAGCCGAAGAACTCGCCCTTGAATTGGAGGAAGAAAAAATTATTTTGGCAAAACAAGCCAAAGATGAAAAACTGCGCTTGGCTCAAAAAGCCGAAGAACTCGCCCTTGAAAAAGAGGAAGAAAAAATTA
>CAYFOB010000037.1:11864-15136 GCA_964344525.1 uncultured Thiomargarita sp. | reverse complement strand
CAAGTCGCAAAGCGTTGCTTTGCACTCCAAAATACGATTGAATTTTTTGGAGTGCTTCGCGGCCGCTTTGCGACTATGGTTTGTGAACAAGAGTGCGTAACATCAGTTCTTAACTTAATGGCATTGAAGCTCCCGCTTGGGAATGCATGCCCCGAAGCTCCGCTTCGAGTGGCCTGGAAATTTCCGCCCTCATGCACTAGCGCATAACGACTAAGCGTCGATGACCCTCTGTTTTTATTTATAGCCCGTTCTCCAACCGCCCCAAGGCCAATGATACATAATTGTCATGACAATATAGCCAAGTGTGGTAATGCTACTCACCATTTTACTTTCGCCCTGTTTTTGATCATAGCGTAAACAAAATGGTACTTCACCAAAACGTGCTCCAATCAATTTCAATTTTATAAGTTTTTCTAAAGTACAAGTAAAACCAAGCCCTTTCAGTTGAATAAAATCATTACCATAAAAATCAATTGCTTGTTTTATTTTATTCGCACGATAGGCGCGAAAACCACAAGAATATTCCTTTAAACCTCTGATAGGAAAAAACAATTTCATAAATAGGTTAGCACCACGACTGATAAAAGCCCGATAAGCACTGACTCCCATTTGCCCGCCCCCTGGTTCAAAACGTGAGGCAATCACAACATCGTAACCTTCATGAATTTTATCGAGCATTTTAGGGATATATTCAGGCTCATGAGTATCATCACAATCCATACGAATAATAATATCATCCGCTTCACAGATTTCAGCCGCGCGTTCAAACAAATCTCTGCTGGATTCTCCTAACCCTCTATTGATTTTATGTTCAATGACTTCAATTGGCAAACTTTGAGCGTATTTTTCTAATAATTTTTTTGTATTATCTTTACTACCATCATTACAAACCAGGATGCGATAGGGCATTTGTTTTAGAGTCGTGTCAATTTTAGGTAGTAGTTTTGGCAACGACTGTTCTTCATTATAGGCTGGTAAAAGAATCGTAATCATAAATATATCCTTTTTTTGAGGAAAACTTCTACTTAGCCCTGTTTATTTTAATTTCTTTTTCGCAACATAAGGATTTTCAGGATTAACCACCAATTTTTGCGTCAAAGGATGAATGATCACATCCATATCTTCCATAGGGATTGTTCCTAGTAGAGGCTCACCCGTGGGTATGACCATAGCTGTAGTGATAGATAGTCGATTCTCAAAAGTGATTTTAACAGGACCTACAATATCAAATAATTTAATTGTGCCATCTGCAAGTTCAGCTTCTTGTTGGGAAATTTTTTCCAAACCAAGCTGAGTGACTATATGTTGAGGTAATGTCAACATATAAGCACCACAGTCTACAAGTACATCAAGCGCTAAAGTGCGAATATCTTTGTCAGCTAAGTATCCTTTTTTAGCTAAGGTAACATCTTCATAATTAGTGATTTTCAAATCAGTATATATTAAGCCCATTACAGGAATCCTCATTATCAATTATCAACAATCGTCAGCATTTGTGAATCACAAATAAAAAAATTATCATTTCCGGTACCCAACGAATTTCTTATTTATTAGGCAACACATGCTTAATAATACCCATCAAAATCGAAAAAACCTCTCCAGTATCTTCTGGAATGGTATGGCTCTGAATATTTTTAATGAGATGTTTGTTCTTGCGATCCAATTTTCCAAATTTCCAAAGATCCCCTAAGGTAACGGCACCATAAATAAATTCAATATTATCATTATCTTCAGATTTATCAATAGCAATGAGTTCGGCTGCTAATTGATTAAATCCATTATCCATATCTTTTTTCTTAGCTTCTATGATAATTAACTCTTGATTTGCAATTAAAAAATAATCCAATAAACCACTTAATTTCTCATCAACATCAAGTGGATATTCAATATTGATTATCACATCAGTTGTTCTCGCAATTTCAAGTAACAAAGGCGCTATTAAAAACTCCCGCTTAGCCATTTCAGAATTTAAGCTAATTTTAGGAAAAATCGTATAGAATGTTTCTTGCAATGTTTTAACAAAATTTTTATCGTAATCAGTATATTTTGGTAAATTGATCACCTCAAAGGCAAAAGAATAACCCAATGCTTCCACTATTTCACTTGTGGGATAATTCATTTCAAAGTAATCACTGAATGTATATTTTTTATTTTCTTTGAAAATTGATTTTTTCATGATTTTTTACTCGATCTTTTTCTTGGACACTTATGGAAGCTTTTGTACAATCCTCGTTCTTATTGAATCCGCTCATGCTCATTACGAATCATTTCCTGAAATGAGTCACTGAGCAAAGACCAATCCGCAATATCCACGCGAATGGGCAAATCGGATTCACTAAAGGCTTCCTTTATCATTCCATAATGCGACATATCTAAAGGCTGTTCTGTTATAAGTACCAGATCAAGATCAGAAAAAGGCTTTAAACCGCGTTGATGTACCCGCGATCCAAAAGCCCAAACCTCATAATCTGGTACCCAACGCTGTAAAATGCGTTGTATAATATCTAAATACTTTTTGTCGAGAGATATCACGAGTTTCTTTGCTTCAAGTTTTGTAACAAGACTTTTGCATCTTGAAGAAATATCAATGCTGTTTCATAAACACTGATTGCTTTTGTTTCATTATAAACGTGAGAAGTGATATTGCGCTGTCTTCGATATTCAAACCAAGCTTCTGGGTTATTTACCAACCCACGTTCAGCGCCTTCCCGTATCATTTCTTTAAAACTCATTGCATCAACACTTGCTGGAGTTTGTGAATCAATTTCCAGTTGGCGTTTGAGCATTTTCCAAGAAAGTTCATAACTGTACTCAAAACGTTGGATGACACTGTCTCGTATTTCTTCATCCTGAGGTACTTTTTGCGAACGCTCTACAGCATATTCCAAACTATTTAAAGCTTTTTCCAAAGAACTGAGATCAAGCATTTTTCTTTTCCATATATAGCATTAGCAACAAATAGCGGCACAAATTCTCTTCTGCTCCTCATCAGCCAAATAAGGATGCATCGGCAAACTCACCACCCTTTCAGCCATTTTTTCAGCAACTGGAAAATGTCCCTCATTCAAATGGGCAAATGCCTGTTGCTTATTCAACGGCACCGGATAATGCACTGCCGTTGGAATACCTTGCGCCTTTAATTTTGAGACCATTTCATTTCTATTATCGACTTGAATCGTGTATTGAGCATAAACACTTGTATTGTCTGGCGCAATATAGGGCGTTGTGACAGAATCTTGTAATGCCTCAGTATAACGTTGTCCAATCAAGGC
>CAYFOB010000037.1:10535-11854 GCA_964344525.1 uncultured Thiomargarita sp. | reverse complement strand
ACTTCATCTGGAAAAATATCCATTTTAGCCAACAAAATAGCGGCTTGTAAGGTATCCATGCGCCCGTTAATGCCAATGCGGGTGTGGTGATAGCGCCGTTCTTGTCCATGTACTCGAATCTCACGCATGATTTTAGCCAAATTATCATCATCAGTGAAACAAGCGCCGCCATCTCCATAGCAGCCTAATGGTTTAGAGGGAAAAAAGCTAGTGCAACCTATTGTTGATAAGCCACAGGATTTACGTTCTTTGTAGGTAGCACCAAAGCTTTGAGCGCCATCTTCAATCACCGGAATATTTTGGGCAATGGCGTTAATGGCCTCAAAGTCAGCGCACTGCCCATAAAGTGAAACGGGCATGATGGCTTTGGTTTTTGGGGTAATCGCGGCTTCAATTTTGCTTGGATCAATATTGTATGTCTTTGGATCAATGTCAACAAAAACCGGTTTCGCGCCTAATAAAGCAATGGTTTCTGCGGTGGCAATAAAACTGAAAGGAGTCGTAATGATTTCATCATTATGCCCAACGCCTAGCGCCATGAGGGCAACAAGTAAGGCATCAGTACCACTCGAAACAGTCATACAATGTTTAACGCCAACATAGTCTGCCAGCTTTCTTTCTAATTCTTGTACTTCTGGCCCCATGATATAAGCATCGTGTTGGCACACTTGACGGATATTTTTTTCTAACTTGGGCAAAATTTGTCGCTGTTGTGCTTTTAAGTCAATAAAAGCTAATTTTTCATGAGATGATTTTGTCGTATGAGTTAATCGTTCTAAACAAGCAATTGGCGTTAGAACAAGCAGTTTGCTCATGGCATCAAAATCTTCATTGTTGCTAACAATAATGACCTCATCACCCAAAGCAAGTGCTGATACAACGATTTGTGCATCCTCAAAGTTTTTTGTTTTTCCCAACAAATCAAAACTTTCTTGCCCGGGTACACTCAATGGTTTAAGTAAATTGCTCAACCATTCCATGAGTTGTTTTGTCATTCGAGCAACTTCAATAGGTTCAGCACCTGATGCCTTTAGTTCTTTTAAAATAATGTGTAAAGAACTGGCAGCTACCCAGCCACGAAGTTGACCTGCTGGAATCAATTCAAAAAGTTGTTCTGCTATTTCAGCACCTTCTCGATTTAACAATACATCTAAAATGACATTAACATCAAAAACGATATCTTTCATAATTTTTATAGTCAAAAAAAATTTATAAAATTGTGGCGAGAAAACCCCTCAGTCTAACGCTTCGGGGATGAATCGCCACTCTTAGATTTTAACCTTGGGATTCAATGTATTTCCTTACCGTTTCAATAGAAG
>CAYFOB010000037.1:9180-10525 GCA_964344525.1 uncultured Thiomargarita sp. | reverse complement strand
CTCTTTCCAAAAATATTTGCACAATTCAGGATGTCGTTTCCATATATATTTTTTTAAAAGATTCTTCCTGTATTTAACAACAAAAATAATATGGTATGTAATCAAAAACTTTGAATGATTTTTGGTTCTATATTGTCCGTTCATGCAGAAACTAAAGTCTTTTGGTGAAAAATAACATGAATTTGTTTCACGTTTTTCACCACGGATTTAACCCCATCTGTCATTTTTAAATAAGCACCTTTGTTTTGGATACCAATAGCCTTATATTGCTTGCCTTGCCAAACAACCAAGTCATGTGGCTGTATGCTATATCGTTGTTTACGTATGGAAGGCGCAAAACCTTTCCGATTTTTTTGTAACGAACGATTATTCTTACGTTTAAAAAAGAATTTTAGGGTTTGAGAACGTTGTTGTTTTAATCCCCCAGCAATAATAAAAGCATCGGTTACGTGCGTTTTTTCTAAATTCTGTTCTTGGCGCTTAGCTTTGGTAATATAACCAAATGTCTCAATCGCTGATTGCATCGTTTTTAGCAATTGGCTTCTGATAATATTCATCAGGGTTGCTGACTTTAAGGATTTGTGTTTTTTCACATTCAGTTTCAATTTTCCAGCATGTAATTGCTCGTGATGTTTTTCGCACAAAGTAATTAAATTATCTGGGCTGTCACTTCCCCCTTGTGATTTAAATTTAATATGGTGAACATTTAATACTGGTTTACATCCTTTTTTACCAGCTTGACATTGATGCTGGTCTCTAGCTAAAACGTATGCTTTGACATTCTCATAGCCATATTGTTCCCCTTGTTGGTAAGCCTTACCTTTTACATCAGGTTTTTTAAGTTTGTGAGGATCAAATGATCCCGTTTCAACAATTACTTTTGTAATTGGTAATCTTGCACTCATTAACTCAATAATGCGTAAATGAGAATCCACTTTTTGTTTAACACTTGGTGCTAAGACTTGAGTTTTTTTACGATTGAGAAACCTCGGTTTTCTATGCCAAAGTCTATTTCGTCGATTACGCCGATACATAGCCCGCGTAGTCAGATTATCAGAAACATCTTTCCTAAGCTGTATTTCAGCAGAAAATACCTCTTTTTTTTCAGAAACAACACTAACCCCAACTGTTTCAGAGCCAGTATCCATTCCCAACGTTAAGTCTTGCGTTACATCTCCTGTCTCAAACAATAATTGAATGGTAAAAGGGGTGTGGCTAACTACCTTTGCCTTTCCCGATTTTAGCCACAATCTAACGCATCGAAGCCTGGTCGTTGGCATTAAGGCTTTACCATGTTTTGATATAACATAAACCATTAATAAAGTCTCCTCTAAAAATAGGTGAC
>CAYFOB010000037.1:5162-9107 GCA_964344525.1 uncultured Thiomargarita sp. | reverse complement strand
TTAGTGCTATAAGCCAAGAACTACCAAACTTGTTGATCCACTTCGAGATTGTTCAGGATGGTTTCTAAACTTGCCTCACCGACTCTTTCAAGTCCATTTAAAGACAAATCACAGATGCTACGGGCTAGTGGAGTACCCATAGGTGTGGCTGTATCTCACATCCCAACTGCTGCAATTCCTTGCGGAAAAGCCCTCTAATCAACCAATTGCTCTTGAATCTCGCAATTCAAGCCCCTAAGTCCCGAAGGGCTTAGGGGTGATTGACCTGATCTATAAAAGATTTTCCCTTGACTTTGAGCTGAAATTTTCTGGCGACTTCTGAAACTGATTTGAACTCACCGTATGACATTGCTATTTTCCTTTAAGTTAAAGCGCATGGGCTCACTCCAGGGACCATAGCCAATAGGACTCCAAGTTTGTATCCACCAGGTATGTTCCCCAGATGTCAGGGAAACATCTGGTTTCACTTGACAAGTGTCTTCACTGCAACCAACCTCATCGCTGGTGTACCACTTAGCAAAAATTTTGCCTGAAGAATTGTTAACCCAAAGATAATACCACGTAGACGTTTTGACCGCATTCCAAATATAAATAGGGCTTGCATCATTGATAGTCCCTTTAGGTGACTGCAATGTGCTTGCAGGTGGTGGGATTTTGAGGGTAAATGTCATGCCCTCACTCCAGGGACCATAACCGATGGGATTCCAAGTTTGTATCCACCATGTATATTGCCCCGCTTCAAGGGATATTGCTGGTTTGATTTGGCAAATCACGCCTAAAAAGCCGACACAACCGGCCTCATTAGCTGTATACCATTTTGTAAAAATTTTGCCTGAAGAGTCATTAATCCAAAGGTAATACCATGTAGCCGTTTTAACTTGTTTCCATGTGTAAGTTAGGGTATTGTCATTGAGCGTGCCATTTGGTGCGCTTAATGTGGCGATAGGGGGTGGCTCAGTGATAACGGTGAAAGCCATGCCTTCAGCCCACGGACCACTACCCGCCGGATTCCAACTTTGTACCCACCAAGCATATTCTCCTCCTTCAAGGGGGACAGCCGGTTTTATTTGGCATATGCCAGTCTCACAACCCATTTCGTTGGCGGTATACCACTTAGCAAAAAGTTTGCCTGAAGAATCGTTGATCCAAAGCTGATACCATGTTGCGGTTTTTGCAGCGTACCAAGTATATGTTGGAGTGCCCCCAGCAATTTGTCCCGTTGGAGAAATCATAGTAACAGGCGCTGGTGTTGTGAGAGTATCCACAACAAAAATCATTGGATCACTCAAGGGGCCCACACCGTGTTGATTACTTGCTTGCACCCACCACACAACATCGCCCGGAGAAAGTGGCTTGTTCGGTGTGACGGCGCAAGTCCCGTTCGCACATCCCGCCTCTTCCGCCGAATACCATTGTTGTGTACTTTGTTCAGCCTCATAAACTTGCAGGCGATAGGCTTCTGCATTTGGTAAGGCTTGCCAAGTATAAGTAGGCGTGGGATTTGTGATGCTACCGCTGGGCGAGATCAATGTTGGTTTGTCAGGTAAAATTTGGGATTTCCGAGTCAACGCATTGTATAAATTCAAGCGCCCCCCAGAAACCACTTTTCCCTTGAGACTATCTAACGGATCAACAGTATTTATTAAAGTTGCTTTGATGTCAATATAGGTATCATCAGGTTGATACATCCACAGCAGAGCAGCGGCCCCTGAGACATGTGGGGTAGCCATAGAAGTGCCAGTATCTGTCGCATAATTTCCACCAGGTACTGTGCTGAGTATCAAACTACCTGGTGCGCCTAAATCTACGGTGGTTGCGCCATAATTGGAAAATCCCAATTCGATACTGCTAGAAAGTTTATCGTTATGATCCTTTGAGGCCACTGCAATGATGTTAGCGAGGTCATAGCTGGCAGGATATTGGGGATCAACATCATTATCCATACCATAATTACCGGCTGCTGCAACAAAAAGTATGCCTGCCTTTTCGCTAGCAGCAATGGCATCATACAAGGCTTGACTATAGTGCCAACCACTCCAACTATTGTTAATTAGCTTGACATTAACCCCATACTGGGTTTTCATTTTGATGACATATTCTAAGGCAGCAATGGCATCCGAGGTAGTCCCTTTTCCCTGTTCATCCATAAATTTAACGCCCATGAGCTGTACATGCCAATTGATGCCTGCCACACCAATACCATTATCGCCAACCGCGCCAATCGTACCAGCGAGATGAGTGCCATGACCATTGTTATCCATAGGATCATTGGAAGAAATAACATTAATCCCATAAATATCATCTACATAGCCATTACCATCATCATCAATCCCGTTACCCGCAATTTCTCCTGGATTGCGCCACATATTTGCGGCTAAATCTGGATGGGTGTAATCTATACCAGTATCAATGACAGCAACGACAATACTAGAATCACCCACATAAATATCCCAAGCTTCAGGCGCATCAACATCTGCATCCACAGTGCCACCCATTTGCCCAGTATTGTGCAATCCCCATAACTCAGAAAACTGAGAATCGTTAGGTATCGTGCTAATTTGCCATAAATAATCAGGTTCTGCGTATTCAATGAGCGCATTATTTTTTCTTAAATATTCTAAAACCTCATGAATTGTGTTATTTTTATTTCCTATCTGTAAAATAGAGACCCCTGTATATGGAAAGTTTTTTTTAATTGAGACTCCAGCCGTATTTAAGACATTATTTAATGTACTGGCTGCAATATTATTTTTAAACTTGACTAATATTTGATTATTGTAAAATAACGAGGAGTCAGCCAAGGCATAGTGAGACAGGAGGATTAAAAAAAATAAAAGCTTTAATTTCATGGAAAAACACCTCCGCTTAGCTCGTTGGACCAATCAGGGGATAATGAAATTGTTCACCCGCTAAAGCTTTAACTAACCCAAAAATCCCCAATAAGACTAAGGTAGAGTGGCAAACGGTGAAATACAGTATCACAACAACCCAAACGTAGGGCGCATCATAGCCCCCCGCCATTAAAATGACCCCATTGACCAAAATTAATAGCAATCCTGCCCAAATAGTCGCAGAGAAAGTTTGTCTCAAATGACAGCCTGCTGATTGGGAGCTGTTTTCGTATTTAAAGTAAAGCCATATCAAAACTAAAAAGGCCAAACCAGGGAGAACTAAGAGATTGATAAGATAGAGAGACTCTGCGAGAATCGCCAAAGAATGACCAGGTATTTTGTCGGTTTTTTCTTTAAGCGTTTGATTCATAATATTTGATTTCCCAATTAATAATTAGCATGTTCTAAGGTTTCTTCTTGATCACCCACAAAAAAACTAATCATGTAAACCACTAAGCCAATAAAAAATATTAATCCAGTTATTCCACGTAACCAATAAAATAAGGCGATTTTTTCTTGCACTTCCATAAATGACAAGGGAGTGTCACTCACACGTTGCAAATAGACTTGTAAAACCCCAGCTGCTGTGATAAACAAAGCCATAAACACCATAGAAATAGTCATTAACCAAAATGACCACATTTCCCAAACTTGGGACATGTTATTGTTTGCCGTTCGTCCCCGCAAAATGGGCATGGCATAAGAAATCATGGTTAACACAATCATCACGTATGCACCATAAAAGGCTAGGTGGCTATGAGCGGCTGTGACCTGAGTACCATGAGTATAATAATTAATTGGCGCTAAAGTATGCAAAAAGCCCAATGCCCCGGCACCTAAAAAAGCCATCACGCCAGTGCCTAAAGTCCACAAGGTGGCGGCTTGGTTTGGATGTACATGACGACGGCGGTTAAACATATTGAAGGCAAACACAGTCATTATGAAAAAAGGAATAGGTTCTAAAGCAGAAAAAATGGAGCCCCACCACTGCCAATATTCTGGTGTACCAATCCAATAATAATGATGCCCTGTACCGACAATGCCGGCAATTAAT
>CAYFOB010000037.1:0-5134 GCA_964344525.1 uncultured Thiomargarita sp. | reverse complement strand
AACGATTTCACGATCTATGCCTGTCACCTTCATCAAAACAAAAGCTAAGATAGCAGCCATTATAAGTTCCCAGACACCTTCTACCCAAAGATGAATGACCCACCACCAATAATATTTATCAAGTACCAAATTGTCGGGATTATAAAATGCTAATAAAAATAGCCCTGCAAAAGCCGCAAGTCCTGTAAATAGTACAGAATTGATTGCTGTTTTACGACCTTGAAATATAGTCATGCCAATATTGTATAAAAATCCCACTACTACTATGATAATACAAATTTTAATGATTGTTGGTTGCTCCAAAAATTCTCGACCCATAGTTGGCCAAAAATCATTACCAGTGATTTTGGCTAACGTTGCATAAGACAGAATAAGATAGGCAAGCATGGTCAAAATACCTGAAACAAGAAATACCCAAAACAATATTTTAGCTAACTTTGGATTATGTAATTCTTTTTTAGCTTCTGCGGGCACAAGAAAATAAGCGGCCCCCATAAATCCAAATAATAGCCAAAAAATGAGTAGGTTAGTATGCACCATGCGAGCAACATTGAATGGTATGACTGGAAATAGAAAATCGCCCGTCGCATACTGCACGCCCATAATTAGACCAAATAAAATTTGCACGACAAACAAGGCGAGTGCAGCAATAAAATAAGGCTTGGCAACCGCCTGTGATGAATATAGCATTTAATTTGCCTCCTGTTTTATATTAGATCCAGTGAAATTCTATGAACATTATTGATTTTTTGCCACATGCACAAGCAGTACTTAACATAACTGCCGTTTGTTTAATGACAACCGGCTATTACTATATTCGTCAACAAAATAAAGCTGCTCATAAAGCTTGTATGCTATCAGCTTTAGCTGTGTCCACCCTGTTTTTAATGGCCTATCTTTACTATCACAGCCAAGTGGGAAACGTAAAATTTGCGGGAGAGGGGCTGATTCGTCCGATCTATTTTTCCATATTGGCTAGCCATATTCTGTTAGCAGCACTGATTGTACCATTAATTTTGGTGACGCTAGCCCATGCCCTTAGAGGAAAATTTGTTAAACATCGCCAAATTGCGCGGTGGACCTTACCAATTTGGATTTATGTTTCACTCACAGGGGTCATTGTCTACTTGTTTGCCTTTCATATATATCCCTCGGAGCTTTGAATGATAGAAATTATTTATTTTACTTTAGCAGGTGTCGCGCTTTATTTTATTTCTGATATGATTTTGGAAAAAATTGAAATCATGCGAGGTGAGCGCTTACCTCACAGAGACATTGTTTTTTTTGTGATTATTTTGGTATTAGCCACCGTTGTGTTTGCGCTGCTCCAACATCTTTTGCAAGGATCAAGTTAAAAAAAAACCCCGTCAGTTTAAAAAAAACGACGGGGTTTTTTTTGTGCAAAACGACACTTTGCAATAACTTTATTTTTGCGGGCGCATAGCCATAAAAACAATCACCAAAAAGAGAATTCCCCCAATAATCGCAATCATCCCACCCAGCCCCATCAATCCCATGCCGGCAATTTGTTGAATACTTTCCAAACCTTGTTCGCTACCAGCCGTTTTACGTTGCACACCATATCCACCTGACCAAGCTAATCCTAATACATGCAACAATTGCCCCCCACCATAAATTTTAGGTTGCCATTCTGCTAATTTCCCAGAAATTTCCCGAAATCCTAAACGTGGCATAAAATGGTAAGTAATCCCCATAAAAGCGATTGTGACACCAACAATCGAACCATGATAATGGGCGGGCACTGTGACATTGCTACCGCTGATCAAAAAGCCAATCACACCACCAACACCAAACAACAAAACAGAAAAGAAAAGTGCCGCATGTTCAGGGCGAGCATTCACAGGGATTTTATCGCTCTTAATTAAGCCTAACAAAATAATGAGCCCAAAAGGTAAGGCGGCTAAACCACCACCATATTGCATCAACCAAGTAAACGCGATTAAATGATTGCCTGAATTGACCTCAAAAGCTAAATAAATCAATGGGGTTAATAAGGTAGGCGCCATGCCCAGCGCAAACAAAAATATAGCGACTCGCGGACTAACTGAAAGCGTCACGCCCGAAACGGTTGCCAACCATAACCAAACCACTAGCATCAATTGAGTGTGGGTAAATTGCAATACATGACCACTGCCCCAAAACAAAAGCTCATAAAAATATTGACCCGTTTTTATTGTTGATGAAATCTCAACATAAGACCAAATGAGGGCTATAATCGCGAAAAGTGCAGTCAATAATGCGGTAAAAAGTCCAAAACTGAGCGCAACTGCATCACTTTTTTTGGGTAGACTAAAACCGAGAAGGCTATGTACTACCAACGCAGTAAAGCCAAGACCAAATACCCCCAATCCGACAAAAAAAATAGGGGTTTGTAAAACGGGCACGTAGTTGTTCATCAATGGATGACCCTCACCCAAAAATGGTGCGGCGCTGATAATTAAAGTACCTATCATTGATAAAATCAGTGCAAACCAACCACAAAAAAGGCAACGAGTCGTTATTAAGCTCCAAAGTACACCTGCGAAAGCCAAAAACCATACTAATACGGTCATATCGACATGAACCACAAGGGCAGTCCGGAAAAAATCTAGCCAAGGGATTATTTCTTGAAAAAAAGGTGTCCTGGAAAGTACAATGAGTATCGTAAACAAACCACCAATTACTAAAGAAGCTAACGCTAGTAAAAGCCATCCAATGGTTAGTTGGCGAAATTTATCCTGTGGTATTTCTAAATTAAAGACGTTGGCTTTCATTGCTCTATAACCTTATTTGTTCTCGGTGCCATGAACTTGAGTTCATGGCATGGAGGATTTTAATCTTTTTTAAAAATAAACCCACCTGCGTTGGGTTTAAAATCTATAACCAATATTTGCGTTGGTGCTAACACAATTTCTTCTTCACGTACATAGTTAAAATCCTTAACTCTGACACTGTCTTTCATTCGTGCTCTGATGTGGTGTTGTCCACTTTTTACCTTAAATTGACGATAAATATCGATTGCCCCATCGCCGGATAAGCCAGGTGCCTGAAAAGTTTGACTGAAAAGTAATTGCTCATCCATAAAAAGTTCTATTTCCAATGGTGAACGTTGTCTTGGGCACACCGTAGGGATACGCATATTGGGCGGCAACTTAGCCAATTCTTCTGGCGTACGCTCTCGACATTCTCCTACAGGTTGACCCGCATGCCCAAATGCAAGAGCAATAAGCGCTTGATCCTCAGCAAGATGTTGGTATGCTGGCGCTGCGGAAAAATACCACACTATCGTAACAAATATAAAATAGTTCAATATCTGCAAGCCATAACGTAATGCTTTACCCATGATGATTATCCTTTTTCTTTAAATTCAGCAAACGCTGGCGAAATGCGTTAATTTCTCGCATAAATTGCGCTTTATCAGTTTCAGCCGCCCCATAAATGTCAATACGTTCACGTTCGACTCTCTTATTAAGAAGAGGTACTCGATCACCACGCAAGCGTTTTTCCATCCAACGATTACCCAAGCGATAGTAACAATCACCAGAGCGACAACCAGAAACGAGCACACCATCAGCGCCTTGTTTCAAGGCATAATCAATGAAAGCGGGTGGAAGCATACCTGTACAAGGCAATCTTATTGTGGCCACATCAGGCTCACTAATTTCAGCCATATCAAAACCATGATTGCAACCATAAATTATAATTTTAACTTCCCCCTTAAGGGCATCCAATCCATTCTTAGTGGCCACGCGTGCTTGATGGACGTTAAATTCTGGTGTATCAATGCCTGTTGTCAATTGTACCTCTGAGCGACGGAAAGGATTGGATGAAGGGCAAGAACCCACACAAATACCACAACTTGCACACAAGCTTGGTATGACCACAGCTTCCCGTTTCCAACGCGCACCATCGCTACGCGCCTGCATTGAAATGGCATCAAATGGGCAATCATCAAAACATTGACCACAACCATTACAATGATCAAGGCTAACTTCAGCCGCTTTGGGAGTACGTTTACGGGGAATCCACGGCATCAGCATGATAAAAACAGTGATGCAGATCGTCAAAATCCAGGTTTCGCCAACTGTCCAATAATCCAGCAAGGGATAAACATTGAGATAAAACCAATCTAAATTCAGATTTGGGGGTACGATTGTCAAATCAGCAGGGCCATGACTGACTGCAGGTTTAACTAACGACAAAATCAGCAACGCCAAAAAGCTGCCAATCGCCAAACCCGGTGGCACAATAATTTCTACCTTGGTCAACCTTTTCACATGTATCCACAATCCAAAAACCAACATGACTGGTAAACCAAGCAAATGTATAAAAGCCATGAGAGTGAAAAATCGATCACTGAGTTGACCACTCAAAAAATTGCGGGTCATGGCGCTAGAAAATATTGGCAATCCATCTAGCAATTGAGAAGAGCCAATCGCGACATACTGCGCTAATTGATCCCATACCAACCAATAACCAGAAATACCTAACAAAATCATCATCCACAAGGAGGGGACACCAGTTACCCAAGAAAACCAGCGAAATCCACGATAACGGTCTAGGGAAAATTCCCGCAAAATGTGTAGCAAAATAACAAGCACTACCGCGTCCGAGGCATAGCGGTGAAGACTTCGCATCACACCGGCAGCATACCATTGCTCATGGGTCATATATTCAACAGATTGATAAGCGCCGACAATGCTGGTATCAAAAAATATAAATACGTAAAGCCCACTGACGAGCACTATCCATAATAAAAAAAAGGCTAATGAACCAAGGTGATAAAGCGGATTAATTGCTGTACCAAAAGCTAAATTGAACCACGCGTCCACATAAAGGTAGGCACGGTTAATGGATTTATGAAATATTTTCAAAGTGTTATCTCCTAAGGACTCCTTGTAGCTATCAGCGGCTAATAATTGGTGTTGATATTTAATTGGTTGTTTCATTTTGGGATATTTAAAATACCCTTTTAAAATTAATAGATTTAAAGTGATTTAGATCAGTATATTAGCTGATACTAATATAATGGCCTTGATATAAATCAAAAAACTACAAGGATTATATTTAAGAAAGGATAAATCAAAACCGACATTTTTGGTATGGTTTATCCCTTCTTAAATATAATCCTTGT